>DASPSK010000316.1:0-2597 GCA_035623975.1 Acidimicrobiales bacterium
AATGTGGCGCTCCGCTTACCAGCAGGTCCTCGGCCCAAGCGGCCGCGGGCCCAGGGCAGGGCCCCGTGGGACTGCAGGTTGAAGCCGACCGAGCGCGTGGCCCCGTAGGAGGCACGACCGAGCTGCGCCACGTCTCGGTGCTGTTCTGCGACCTGGTCGGCTTCACTGCGCTCGCTGAACCGGAGGACCCGGAGGAGGTGAGGGAACTCCTCTCTGGCTATTTCGACGTCGCTCGCGGCGTCGTTGGACGCTATGGGGGTGTGATCGAGAAGTTCATTGGTGACGCCGTCGTTGCGGTGTGGGGCGCCCCTGTGGCGACCGAAGACGATGCGGAGAGGGCCGTACGGGCTGCCCTGGAGATCGTCTCGGCCGTCGCTGAGTACGGCAACCAGCGCGGTACCCGGCTAGGGGCGAGGGTCGGCGTGGTGACTGGAGGCGCCGCCACGACGGAGACTCCTGAAGAGGGCATGGTGGTCGGCGACCGCGTCAACACGGCGGCCCGGATCCAATCGGCGGCTCCTCCTGGGTGCTGCTATGTCGACGAGGCCACGAGGCATGAGACGGCAGCGGCGATCACCTACCAGGACGCTGGCGTCCACGCTCTCAAGGGTAAGGCCGAACCCGTCCACCTGTACCAGGCTCTCCGGGTCGTGGCCGGCGTGGGCGGAGCTCTGAAGTCGACCGGCCTGGAAGCCCCGTTTGTTGGGCGCGATCGCGAGCTCCGCCTGGTAAAGGACCTCTTCCATGCTTCGGCGGCAGACCAACGCTCCCACCTGGTCTCCGTCACCGGGATCGCAGGTGTCGGCAAGAGCCGTCTGGCGTGGGAGTTCTACAAGTACCTGGACGGGCTCTCCGACACGTTCCGCTGGCACCGGGGACGTTGCCTGTCCTATGGCGACGGGGTTACGTACTGGGCCCTGGCGGACATGGTGCGGAGCCGGGCGGGCATCTTGGAGGCGGAAGACCCCGTGTCGGGCGCCGCCAAGCTCCACGCTTGTGTGGAAGAGCACATCAGCGACCCCGATGAACGCCGTTGGGTCGAGCCCCGGCTCGCCCACCTGCTCGGGATCGAGGAGCGCAGCGCCCGGGACAAGGAGGACCTCTTCGCCGCCTGGCGGCTCTTCTTCGAGCGCATGTCCGAGGTCCGGCCCGTCGTCATGTCGTTCGAGGACGTGCAGTGGGCGGACTCTTCCTTGCTCGACTTCGTCGAGTACTTGCTCGACTGGTCGAGGAACCACGCCATATTCGTCCTCACCGTGTCCCGGCCCGAACTGGTCGAGCGCCGGCCGAGCTGGGGCGCTGGGCGGCGGAACTTCACCTCGATCTACCTGGAGCCACTCTCCAAGCCAGCCATGCGAGATCTCCTCACGGGCCTCGTGCCGGGACTGCCCGATGACGTGACGGACCGGATCCTGGCACGGGCGGAAGGCGTCCCGCTCTACGCCGTCGAGACCGTGCGGATGCTCATCGACCGAGGCCAGGTCGTCCCGGACGGCGATGGCTACCGTCCCGCAGGGCCGATCGGGGCTCTCGATATCCCAGGCACGCTGCACGCCCTGATAGCCGCCCGCTTGGACGGCCTAACTCAGGCCGAGCGTGGCCTCCTCCAAAACGCCGCCGTCATTGGCAAGACCTTCAGCAAAGAGACGGTTGGTGGCCTTTGCGGGTTGCCCAGCGGCGCCGTCGAAGAACTGCTCAGTTCTTTAGTCCGCAAAGAGGTTGTCGGGCTCCAGGCCGACTCGCGTTCGGCTGACCGCGGGCAGTACTCGTTCCTACAAGACCTCATCCGAGCGGTCGCTTACGAGACTCTCCCGAAGCGTGACCGGAAGGAAAAACACCTCGCCATCGCTCAGCTGCTTGCAGGTACCTGGGCTGGCGACGACGACGAGATCGTCGAGGTCGTCGCCTCTCACTACCTCGACGCCTACCGGCTTGCCCCCAGCGCTCCCGACTCCGCCGAGGTCAAGGCGCGGGCTAGAGAGACCCTGGCACGCGCCGGCGAGCGAGCGGCCGCCTTGGCGGCTGCCGAAACTGCGCACGGCTACTTCAAGCAAGCGCTCGAGCTCGCCGATGATGCGCCAACGCGGTCGGCGCTCGAAGAGCGTGCTGGGCAGGCGGCCGTGGCCGCCAACCGCATGGAGGAGGCCCGTGCGCACTACGAGGCGGCGATCTCGAGCCTCGAGGGGATCGGCGAGGTGCACGCAGGCGCCAGGGTTTCGGCTCGCCTTGGCGAGATCGACTACGTCGAAGGGCGGCTCGAGCAGGGTATCGAGCGCATGGAAAAGGCGTTTTCCCGCCTTGCGGACGAAGCTCCGGACTCCGACCTGGCGATGCTCGCGGCTCAACTTGGCAGGCTGCACCTCTTCAGCGGCGCTCATGACCTTGCCGCAGCGCGCCTGGAATTCGCGCTCACGCTCGCCGAGCGGTTCCGGCTGCCGGAGCCGCTCTCCCAGGCGCTCAACACCAAAGCTGTTCTCTTGGAGTTCCACGGCCGCCATGAAGAGGCGATGGTGCTCGTCCAGCACTCGCTGAAGGTCGCTCTCGACCACGACCTGCGGTTGGCGGCGCTTCGCGCCTACGGCAACCTGAGTGCCTTC
>DASPSK010000389.1:0-20653 GCA_035623975.1 Acidimicrobiales bacterium
CGGGCCCATCGTCGCCGTCGTGTAGCGCTTCAGCAGCTCGACGGAGTCGTAGCCCTCACGGGCGGCCGACGCGAGGTCCTTCGAGGAGATGTCCTCGGAGAAGTCCACGATGCCGTCCGTGCGGGCCTTGAACAGAGCCGGGTGGGGGGCGGGGGCGAGTGGCGGCAGGCTGGAGCCCTTGCCCGCCGGCGCCTTCTGCCCGAGCGCCCCTGCGGCGGCGAGAGCGCCCGTGGCTCGCCCGTGCGCGATCAGTGCCTCCGTCGGGCCGTCGCCGACGATGCCGCCGGTGGCGAAGACGCCGGGGGCGAGCCGGCCACCGGGCACGAAGCGGGCCGCCTGCTCGTCATAGGCCGGTCGATCGCCGGCCATGTTGAGCAGGAGCGTCGGCGCTGTCCACCCGGTGGCGGTCACGAGCAGGTCGCACTGGACGGTGGCACCGTCGCTGAGCTGGACCGACTCGAGGCCGCCCCTGCCCCTGGCGCGGACGAGCCCACCGCCGCGGCGGGCGTCGACAACCCTCACGACGTCCACGCCGGCACGCTCCAGGTCGGCGGCGGCGGCGGCGCCCTCGTCGTTGCCCGTGAACACGACCGCCCGCTCGCCCGGCTTGACGGCCCAGAGGGCGATGAGGCGCCGGGCGGCGGACGAGAGCATGACACCGGGCAGGTCGTTGCCCTCAAAGACGTACGGCCGCTCGATGAGGCCGGGGGCGACGACGAGGGATTTCACCCTGGCCTTGATGAGGCGCTCGATGACATGCGGCAGGCCCCGCTGCACGACCGCCACCCAGTTGTCGTCGTAACGCCCCGTGACGGTGGAGTTCACGAGCACCTCGATCGACGGCGAGGCGGCCACGGCCGCCCGCAGCTCGGCCAAGGTCGCCTGGGCGTCTGCCCCGCCGTAGCGCAGGTGGCCACCGAGCTCGTACTCGTCCTCCACCAAGAAGACCCGGGCGCCCGCCTCGGCGGCGGCGAGGGCCGCCGCCATGCCTGCGGGACCGCCTCCCGCCACGAGCACGTCCGGGTGGGCGTAGCGCTTGTCGTAGTCCCCGTGGGTGCTGCGGGCACTCACCTGGCCGCCGGCGGCGAAGCGTTGCAGCACCTTCTCGTAGGTCGGCCACAGCCGCTGCGGCTTGATGAACGTCTTGTAGTAGAAGCCTGCGCCGATGAACCGCCCCACGAGCTGGTTGGCGGTCCCGACGTCGACGCGCAGGTTCGGCCAGGCGTTCTGGGTGCGCACCATCATCGCCGGCGCCGCTTTGCGGTGAGCCGCCCGCACGTTGGGCTCGTCGTCGACCTGGAGCAGGCAGGCGGGGTCGTGGTAGCTGGCGGTCAGCAGGCCACGTGGGCGGTGGTACTTGAAGCTGCGGGAGAACACGCGGTCGCCCGAGGCCGCCAGCGCGGAGATGATCGTGTCTCCCTCGAAGGCCTGCCGCGAGGCCCCGTTGAAGGTGAAGCTGAACGTCTTCGTCCGGTCGATCACCTCGGAGTCCTGCGGCGGCAGGCGCATGGCCGTCCGCGGCTGGCTGCGTCGCAGGCCAATCACGACAGCGCCTCGGTGGGGATGGGCTCGCCGGGCAGGCCGGTCCAGCGCACCTCGTTGGAGACGGTGTGACGGACGGCGAAGAAAAAGGCGCGACACCCGGAGGCGTGGAACCATTGCTCGGTCGTCCAACCCGCCGGGTTGCGCTTCTCGTAGAGGTAACGGCGCCATTCGGCCGTGTCGGCGTCGACCGGTGGCCGGGGCTTGGTCTCTCCGATGTAGCTGAACTCGTTGGAGTTCCGCTCTCCGCAGTGGGGACAGGGGATGAGGATCATCGAGTGCGCTCTTCTGTCCTCAGTGGCCCACGGCCGCCGCGCCACGCTCGCTCGCGAGCCGGCCCTCTTCGAAACGGGCGAGGTCGAAGGCGGCGATGAGGCGCGGCGTGCTGCCGGTGGCGACGAGCTCGGCCATGGCCTCGCCGGCGGCCGGCCCGGCCTTGAACCCATAGGTTCCCCAGCCGACGTCGACAAGAAACCCCTCCACGGGCGTCACTCCCATGATGGGCGAGAAGTCCGGTGTGATGTCGCAGAGTCCCGACCACTGTCGCAGCACCCGCATCTTTGCGATCGAGGGCATGAGTTCGAGCACGTGCCCTGCGAGCTCCTCGGTGAATTCGAGCGAGCCGCGCATCGAGTAGGAGGCGTAGGGATCCGTGCTGGCACCGAAGACGAGCTCGCCCCGGTCGGTCTGGCTGACATAGACGTGCAGGCTGCCCGAGACCACGACGGCCCCGAGAAACATCTTCACCGGCTCGGTCACGGCCGCCTGCAGCGGGTGGGTGATGATCGGCAGCCTCACGCCCGCCATCTCGCTGATGAGGCTCGCCCAACCGGCCGTGCAGTTGACGACGATGGGGGCTGAGACCTCTCCGCGGTTCGTCGACACACCGGTGACCCGGCCGGACTCGGTCCGGATGGCGAGCACTTCGGTGTTCTGGTGGATCTGGACACCGAGGGCGTCAGCCGCCCGGGCGTAGCCCCAGTTGACGGCGTCGTGCCGGATGATGCCGCCGGGAGGGTGGTACAAGGCGCCGAGGATCGGGTAACGCGTGTAGCGCGAGACGTCCATGAAGGGCACGAGCCGCTTGATCTCCTCGGGATCGATCACCTCGGAGTCGACGCCCTGCAGCTTGTTCACCTCGGCCCGCCAGCGCATCGTGCGAAGCGAGCCGTCGTTGTGGGCGAGCGTCAGGTGGCCGCGGGGCGCGAACATGACGTTGAAATTCAGGTCGACCGCCAAGGTGCGATAGAGCTGCACGGAGCGGTCGTAGAAGCGAACACCTTCGGGCGTGAGGTAGTTGGAGCGCAGGATGGCCGTGTTGCGGCCGGAGCCACCGCCCCCGACGTACCCCTTGTCGACGACGGCCACGTGGCGCATGCCATGGCGGCTGGCGAGGTAGTAGGCCGTGGCGAGGCCGTGGACGCCGGCGCCGATGATGATGGCGTCGTAGCGTCGCTCGAGGTCGACGCGGCGCCACACCCTGGGCCAGTCATCGTGCACGAGGCCGTGGCGGAGCAGGCTGAGGGCCGAGTAGGTGGGCGGCCTGTCCCCACCGCCGGCGTGACCGTTACGTCGCCAGCTCATCGCCCGCGCCCAGCTCCGAACGGCCGTTCCGCTCGCCCCACCGGGTCCTCCTCCGACTCGATCCGACCCGGGCAGGCTAACAGCTCTGTGAAACTCAGTCCACTGGGGGTAAACCGGGTCAAGGGGCGCCCTCGGGGCTGGCGTTGACCCTTTTTTGACGCTGCCGGCGCAGACTTGACGGCTCTGTGACCGGGTTTCACCGATACTATCTAGGTAGTGAAGAAATTCACAGGTTGGACTACCGGTCGGATCCCCCGGCGTGGCCGCGAGCATCGGACCAAGAGGAAGGTGTAATCGCACATGAACTCCGCTAGCGCACCCTCGGTGCACTCCGCCGACGAGGTCTTCGAGCCTGTCGGCCGTTCCCTGCGGCGGGTGCTCGTTGCCGTTGACCGCTTCGACACTCAGCACACGGCCGTGAAGCTGGCCATCTCCCTCGCGCGTGAGCACGGCGCCGAGGTGCACGTCGTGCACGTCAACGAGCGTCAGATCTTCGGGCGCGCGGCCTTCGAGCTGGAGACGCCTGAGGAAGGCCGTCAACTGGTGGAGGAAGCCGTCTCCGAGATCCGACGGGAAGGCCTCCAGGCCGATGGACGCGTCGTCCGCGGCCTCGTCGGCCAGATCGCCGCGGTGATCATCGCCGAAGCCTCCAATGTCGGTGCCGACGAGATCATCATCGGCGCCAAGCGCTCCGACAGCCTCTTTGGCCGCAGGACACGAGAGCGCCTCCTCCGTCACTCCTCCTTGCCGGTCGTGGTCGCCCCACGCTCGAGCGAGCGCCCCGCCACCCCTGCCCACCGGGTGGCGCTCGGTGGCCGCCGGGCCGCCTGAGTCGGAGGTCGGTCCGCTGGGCGGGGACTTGGCGCCCGGATCAGTCGCCTAAGACCCAGAAGCAGCTGGCGTCGCTCTCGCCCAGGTTGCGCCAGCCCGCGATGGGGCGGCGCGCCGCCAGCAAGGCTTCTCCTCGCCGGAGCACGGGCCGACCTTGGCCCACAGTGACCTGCACGAGGCCCTCGACGACACCTACGAGCTCTGGCCCCTTGTGGCTGAAGGGGGCCTCGACACTCTCTCCGGGCTGCAGGCACACGAGGTAGGCGCGCAATCCGACCTCGGAGTCGTCGAGGAGCGAGAGCAGCTGGACGGAAGCTGCGTCGCTCGGAAGATGCCGTCTGCCGATCCGATAATCGGGCGTGACCTCTCCCCCGAGCAGCTCGTCCAGGGTCACGTTGAGGCGGCTGGCGAGCTCGAGGAGCGTCTCGAGCGACAGTCCGCGCTGGCCTCGTTCCACTTGAGAGATGGCGCTCGGCGAGACTCCTGCCAGCCGTGCGAGGGCTGTCTGGCTGAGGTCGCGCCTCAGCCGATACGCCCGCAGGGCGGCGCCAACCCGAGCGCCTGCGGGGGCCGCCTGCAGGACGAGTTTGTCTCCGCGGAGGTGGTAGCGGAACAGCTGGCCTTGCACCCCGGGAGGCCGGCCTTCGGCCTTGCGGATTCTTAGCCGCCCCTCCTCGATGACGAGCACGCACTGGGTGATCCGCTCGACCTCGGTAAGAAGCGTCCGAGAGCGAGCACCGCCCGAGACCGACCAGTACGCGATGGCGCCGAGATCGAGGAGCATGGGACAGCACCGAGCGAAGAACTCGCCCGCCCGGTCTGCACCCCAGCGCGAGGCCATGGCGCCGAGGGAGTCGAAGACGAGCAACGGCCGGCGAGCGCCCTTGCCCACGGCGCGGATCGTCTCCAACAGCTCGTCGGGCGTGGACGACGCCGAGCGAGGCCGGGCGTCGACCACGTCCAACCAAGGCCAGCGGCGCCGCACCTCGGCGGGATCGCTCGAGACGGCCACGTACGCCGCCAGCCCGAAGCTCTCGCGACCCTCGCCGATGGCCCCGTAGAACGGCGCGAGAGCAGCAGGTTCGGCCTCGTCGCAGACCCAGACGACGTTGTCTCCCCAGTAGAGCCCACCGAGGGCTGCATCCAGGAGGGCGATGCCGGTCTTGGCGATGTCCGCTGACAGCATTGCTTCACATGGTAGCTAAGGCGCCACCTCTGCTTCCAGAGAGATGGTTCGGCGCAACTTCCCTTTGCCAGAGTGGCGGCATCGGGCCTGCAGGGCCTGCACGGTCGGGCCAGGCACACAGATCCCGCCGTGGTTGGGGCCCACGCGCCCTTTCGCGTGCGCAGAGTGACCGCATCGGGCCTGCACGGTCGGGCCGGGCACACAGATCCGCCATGGCCGGGCGCCCACGCGACGCCCTCATCCCACGGGGGAGGGATCGCTTGAAGCAGTGCTTACCACATACCCAAAATTATCCTCGCAGCTTTAAAATAGCGGTGAGAGGATGTCTCTCGGTTCTCTGAGGAGGGTGGGGATGAAGCTCCAGAAGATCTGCGTTGCCGTGAAGGACATGAGCGAGTCGGCGCTCGAAGCTGACATGGTCAAGGAGATCGCCGGCGACAACGCCCAGGTGCGGCTGATCCACGTCCGCTCGCAGGAGAACTTCGGCCGGGCGCGCTTTCCGCTGGAGGAAGGCGAGCAGTCTAAGTCCATCCTCGACGCCGCCCTGCTCGAGTTCCAGAGGGTCGGAATCAAGGCCCACGGGAAGGTCTGCAGCGCCCTCGTAGGCAAGGAGGCCGAGGCGATCGTCGATGAAGCGACCAAGTGGGGTGCAGATGCCATCGTGCTCGGTCATCCCCATCACGGCAAGCTGTCTGCCCGCGTGCGCGGAGGCCTTGTGCAGCGGGTGATTCAGAGCGCCCCGTGCCCAGTCGTCGTGGCGGCTTCCTCGGCGTCCCTGCAAGCGCCGTCGCTGCCACGGGAACGGGTCGCCCAAGTGGCGTGAGTGCCCTGGACGGCGGGATGGAGTGCCCGCGGCCTCTGAGCGCGGCGATTGCCTGAGTATTGCCTGAGTCCCTCGCGATGCGTCAGGGCGATGATTTCGTGTCGAGCTTGAGTGCCTGGGTGGCTCTTTGCACTGCCCTCACCGAGCAGACGGCGGCCGGCTGGTCGCCCGTGAGCGAGCAGATGGCGGCGGTGAGGTAGTTGGCGGTGCCGACGATGTCGAGCGTGGCCGGCGCCGAGGCGTCGGCGAGACGACGGGCTACCTCCGCCTGGTCGAGCCCGGCGAGCACGCTCGGGTCATAGCTCGCCGAGACGACGAAGACCCTGTTGCCGATGTCGACGAAGGGGAAGCCGAGCGGCTGGCCGAGGGCGCTGTCGTAGGTGCTCCAGAGGCGTGACTCGAGGGGCGTGGTGGGCTGCAGGTTCGTTCGCGTGCCGAGCCCGCTCGTGTCATTGCCCTCCCGTTCGACGGGCAGGAAGGTGACGTAGCGGCTCGTGTAGCTCGACCCGTAGAAGGAGAACGTCGGCGTCGAGGGATCGCTGTCCCAGGGCGACGAGGTCGTCTCCTTCAGTCCCGCGAAGGTCCCGAAGCGGGCAAAGGCCATCACGACGGCCCACCGCTCGGCGGCGCAGAGGGGGCAGAACTCGGCTCCGATGTAGATGGCCGCCGGCCGCCCGTCGAGCCGGAGGGGGGACTGCCCGCTGAGCACCGCGGGCTTGCTGACCGAGGCCGGCAGCCCGACGGCGTCCTCCTCCGCCGCTCCGACGCCCGTCACCGCCCGTACGACCGCCAGGGAGGCTGCCGTCCGGACCGGAGCAGCCGCCTTCTTCGACTCGAGGCTGTGCACGACCCTTGCCGCGAGGGTCGCCCCGACGAGGAGGACGATGGCGATGGAGGCGGTGCCGAGGGGAGAGGAGACGAAGCTCCGCTTGCCCGGCCTTGACCCGTCCGGCCCTCGAGCGGGCCCTCTCGCGGCCGGCGGGGCCTTCCGCGTCGACTCGTCCTCCGGGCGGGCCCTCGTCACCACGCGAACCTCGACCTCGGCAGGGAGCTTGCGCCGCAGGCTGGAGGCAGGATCTCCTTCCACGAGCGTCCGCAGGCGGCTCGAGCGAGTCGGCTCGAGCACGACGTGGTGCACCGAGTACCTGACGGCGGCGCGAAAGAACGTCTTGGCGGGGTCGCGCGTGGCGATGACCTCGCCTCGCGCCTTGCCGCCCGCCAGCTCGATCTGCTTGATGGCGGCCGCCACGATCGCTCGCTGCGCGTCCTGTTCCTGCCTGCTCGGGAGGAGCCCGGGGTGCTGCAGGCCGAGGGCCGTGCCGTAGATCTTGGCCGTCGAGATGACGCGGATGGGCCGGCCCTTGGCGGTCGCCACCGCCGCTTCGACCGTCTCGGTCGCAAAGGGCAGGCCTGGCGAGGCGAGCAGCACGGCCGCCCGCTCGGACGGGCGCGCCGCCACCTGCGTCCTCGAGGGCAGCAGTGGGCTCATGGGACCGCCGGCGGCGGCGATGGAGGTGCGAGCGTGTCGATCTCGCCGACCCTACCCGTGCCGCTCAGCCCCCGGCCGCACCTGGACCCGGGCCGGTGGCCAGGGCGGGCGGCGCCCGGCGTGCCTCCACCCGGTCGCGGTACTTGCGCCACCACCAGAGCGGGAACCAGAAGAGCATGACGGCCCAGCCGATGAAGAACTGTGGCAGCTCATTCCCGGACCCGACGGCGCAGCCGTGCAGGGAGCACAGGGGGATGCCGTAGGCCCAGGAGAAGAAGTAGAAGACGGCCACGAAGAGGGCGACGTACTTCATCCACTCGGGCAGGCGATACGGCCTCGGCAGGTTCGGGCGCCAGCGGCGGAGGAAGTAATAGGCGACGAGCACGGGCACGAAGGACCCGACGTAGCCGACGTTGCTGAAGATGTAGATGACGGCGGGTGCGCCGAAGGTGACGAGGACGATGTTCAGCAGGACGTTCAGCCCCATCGAGAAGTCGGGCACGTTGTGGCGGTTCTTGTGCGTGAAGATCTTCGGCAGGTCGCCGTCCATGGCCGCCTGGTAGAGGGAGCGGGCCGGGCCCATGATGGCGTTCAGGCTGGAGAGCAACAGGGCGACGACAAGGACGACGTCGACGACGTCCTGCAGGGCGGTCACATGGATGACGTGCAGCATGAAGCCGCCGAAGAGGGCGCCGGGATCGCCCGCCGTCGCCTGGATGGCCGAGAGCCCGAGGACGCCGAAGAACACGAGGGGGATGACGGTGTAGATGAACACGCCGTAGCCGCCCTCGAGGGCCATGGCGATGGGAGCGTCCCGGGAGGGGTTGCTGCACTCGCCGAGGTAGCAGGCGGCCGCCTCCATGGCGATGACGTTCCAGGTGAGGAGCGCCGTGTACTCGGCCATCAGCTCCCAGGTGTGGCCGGAGAGGAAGGCGTGGTTCCCCGGCGAGGTCATCGGCCAGATGTTGGAAGCGTGGAAGACCGACGGGTGGAAGATGGGGGAGATGGCGAGGAACGTGAGCGGGATCATGGAAGAGAGGCCGAGGACGGTGGCGAAGACCGTCCCGAGGCGGATCCCGAGGTAGGAGGGGATGAAGAGGAAGAGGCAGATGATGGTGCCGATGACGAGGCTGAAGACCGGGATGGGCACGGCCCCCGCCATGAACTTGATCGTGTGGCTGATGTTGACGTTGAACAGCGTGGCGAGGATGCCGCCGATCAAGATGTTGTTGACGGCCATGACGGGCCACCAGCCCATCCAGTACATCCAGCTCGTCAGCCCGTTGATGATGGGCGAGCTGCGGGGGAAGCGGTCCTTGAAGGCGAAGTAGGCGTAGGCGGGGCAGCCGCCCGTGCGGTCGGGCAGCATCGTCGCCATCTCGGCCACGCACAGACAGAGGATCGCCCCCGTGACGGTGACGAAGAAGAACTCGGGAATGCCCGCCGACCCGGCTCCGGCCAGGACCGGTCCGGTCACACCGGTGACGAGGATCGTCCCGGCGAGGCCGACGACGAAGGCACCCCACCAGTTCGTGCCCTTCGTCAGCTCACCGCCCTGGTACGCCCCGATCTCGGTGTCGGCGGAAACGGGAACGGTCATGTCGGACAACGTTCTCTCCTCTCAGCGTCTGGCGAATATCTAAGGTCCATGCATCTCGGGGCCGTTCGTGTCAAGCTCAGAAGAGCGTCAGGTAACGCTCCACCTCCCATTCGCTCACCTGCGAATGCCAGGCCTGGAACTCCTGGCGCTTCACCTTGGCGAAATAGTCGACGTAGTCGCCGTCGGGCGTCTTGCCGAGCACCGATCGCAAGACGTCGTCCTCCACGAGCTCGTCGACGGCGTGCAGCAAGGTGGGCGGCATCGTCTTGATGCCGCGGGCAGCGATCTCCTCCGCCGAGAGCGTGTAGAGGTTGTCGGCGTTCGGCTCGCCCGGGTCGAGCGCCCGGTCGATCCCGTCGAGTCCGGCGGCCAGCTGTACGGCCATCGCCAGGTACGGGTTGGCGGCACCGTCGCAGGCGCGGTTCTCGATGCGGCCGCCCTCGGGCACGCGCAGCATCTGCGTGCGGTTGTTGCCCCCGTAGGAGGCATAGGCGGGAGCCCAGGTGGCACCGGAGGTCGGGGCGCCCACGCCCATGCGCTTGTAGGAGTTCACGATCGGGCAGGTGACGGCGACGAGGGCGCGGGCGTGGTCGATGAGGCCACCGATGAACTGGTACGCCATCTTCGACAGGCCGAGGCCGCGGCGATCGTCCGGGTCGGAGAACAGCTCGGCGCCGGTCGCCTGGTCCCACAGGCTCGAGTGCAGGTGGAGACCGTTGCCGGTGAGGTTGCCGAAGGGCTTCGGCATGAACGTGGCCGCCAGGCCGGCGCTGTGGGCGACGGTGTGCACCATGTAGCGGAAGAAGATGAGGCGGTCCGCGCTCGTGAGGGCGTCGGCGTAGGCGAAGTTCTGCTCGAACTGCCCGTTGGCGTCCTCGTGGTCGTTGGCGTAGTTCGCCCAGCCGAGCCGGTTCATGTAGCGAGAGACCGTCGTGAGGTGCTCGTACATCCGGTGGAGGCCCTTGGCGTCGTAGCAGGGCGCCTCTCCCCGGTCGAGCGGGTCGGCGACCTCGATACCGCCCGTGCCGAGGCGCCGAACGAGGAAGTACTCCGCCTCACAGCCGACGTTGTACGCCAGTCCACGCGCCTCGGCGCGCTCGACGGCATTCTTCAGGATGACGCGGGGCGAGTAGGGCCAGGGCTCGCCCTCGACGTGGATGTCGCACTGGAGCACGGCCAGGCCCGGCTGCCAGGGTACGAGCGTGTAGGAGGCCGGGTCGGGCACGGCGATCATGTCGGGGTCGGCCGGCGTCTGCCCCATCGGCCCGGCGGCGAATCCGGCAAAACCGGCACCGCCCCCGAGCAGGACGTCGAGTGCCTCGATGGGCACCATCTTGGCGCAGGGCTTCCCGTGCATGTCGACGAACATGGCGAAGATGAACTCCACGCCGTCAGCTTCGGCCCGCGTGCGCAGGGCGGACTCTGTGTCCTGCATTATCCCCCGTTTCACTGCGTTCAACTTACGTACCGCTGGCACGTCCACCTTTTCCGACCGCCACCTGGTTCAGTGACGTGCTTCGGAACGGGTGAACGACCCCCCAAGTGCAGCCATGCCCGCTGTCGGCAGCCTTCACTGTTGGCAGCGATCTTTCCCCTGATTCAACTTTATTTAACAGGGAGGGGACGGCATCCGTCAAACGCTTCGTGCCGAGCGGCCGATCTGCCGGCGTGCGCGCGGGGCGCACCTCGGCTCAGATCCCGGCTGCCGGCGAGCTCGCCGCCCGGGACGTGCCGGCGGCTTCCACCGTCACCTCGATGCCGTGCACGGCCGAGCTCTCGGCCATGTCGGACTTGTGCCCGGGGTTCAAGACGTTGACGTTCGCCCCGCTCGGCTCGAGCTTGGGCCAGTGCCCCTTGTACATGAGCGCCACCGAGGCGGGCACGTCGGCGCTCGTCGATACCGGCGCCAGCAGCTCGCCGGCCTCGGTTCGCAGGACCGCCAGGTCGCCGTCGCGAAGGCCGCGGGCCGCCGCATCGGTGGGGTGGAGGATGATCGCCTGCGGGCCCGCATGCGACCTCGCCACCGGGTCGTTGCCGTAACTGTCGTTGAGCGTCCAGCTCGAGGCAGGGGAGAGCAGGCGGAGGTGGCCGGTGGGCGGCGCCGCGTCGGCCTGTGCACGCGGGACGCGGGAGAAGCCGTCCGCCGCCGCCCGCTCTGAGGCGAGCTCGATACGCCCGCTCGGGGTGGGGTACCGCCCGTCGGCGAACTGGAGCCGTGGCCGCGGCTCGGGCCAGAACGTGCCGCCCCGGGCGAAGTCCTCAAAGCCGAGCCCGACGCCGGCATCGGCGAGGAGCCGGGCGAGCACGGCCTCGTCGCTCTCGTAGAGCTCGGGCTCTTCGTATCCCATCGCCCGCGCCAGCCGGCGGAAGATCTCTGAGTTCGCAAGGGCCTCGCCGGGAGGCTCGAGCGCCTTCACCTGCGCGCCGAGGCTGTGGTGGAAGTACGAGACGACGAGGTCGTCGTGCTCGAGGAAGCTGGCGGCGGGAAGGACGATGTCGGCCAGATCCGCCGTGTCGGTCTGGAAGAGGTCGACCACGACCGTGAAGAGGCTCTCGCGCCGCATGGCTGCTCTCAACCGGCCCTGCTCGGGGTTGGAGGCGGCGATGTTGATGTTCCAGCAGAAGAGCGCCCTGAACCGGTCCTGTTGCTCGAGCGCTCCCGCCAAGTCCATCTGGCTGATCGGGGCCGGCGGGGCGACCGCCAGGGCGCTCCCGAGGAGGTAGTCGCTGTCGAGGCCGCGCGTCTCGATGCCGTTCAAGTAGAGAAAGCCTCCACCCGGCTTGCCGAGGCTCCCCGTCACCGCCGGCAGCATGGCGACGGATCGCACGACGTTGCCGCCGGTCGGCTGGCGCTGCAGCCCCTGCCCGATCCAGAGGAGGGAGGGGCCCGCCCCGTAGTAATGGGCGGCTTGCTCGATGAGGTGAGCCGGCACCCCCGTGACGGCGGCCGCCTGCTCGGGCTCGCACCGCTCGATCTCGGCTTCGAGCTCGTCGAAGCCGATGCTGTGCCGAGCGAGGAAGTCCTCGTCGCTGAGACCGTCCCGGCAGAGCACGTGCAGGAGGGCGAAGGCGAGGACGGCATCGGTCCCCGGGCGCAGCTGAAGGTGAAGGTCGGCTTGCTTGGCGGTGTCCGTCCGCAGCGGGTCGACCACGACGACCGGGCAGGTCGCCTCGGCCAGCCAGTGCTCGTGCTGGTGGGGCGCCGAGGCGGACGGGTTGGCCCCCCAGACGAGTATGCAGGCGGCGTCCGCCGCCGTCCGCGGGTCGAAGCCGTCGAGCGAGGTTCCGTAGACGTACTCGAGGGCGACATGGCCGGCTTTGTTGCAGACCGTGTCCGGATCCACCTCGGTGGCGCCGAGCCGGTTGAAGAACCGCATCGGAAAGTGGTACCCGATCATGGCGAACGTGCCGGTGTAGTGGGTGTTGAGGACGGAGGCGCCGCCGGATTCGGCCACGATCACCTGCAGGCGCTCGGCGATCTCGCCGGTCGCCGCCTCCCAGGAGATCTCCTCGAACCGACCTTCACCCTTCGGTCCGCACCGGCGCAGCGGTCGGGCGAGGCGAGCCCGCTCGTCGAGCAGGACGCCGTTGTAGGCGGCCGAGCACTTACGGCAGAGCTTCCCGCGGCTGACCGGATCCGCCTTGTCCCCGCGCACGATCGGCCGGCGCCCGGGACGGGCGAGCACGACGACGCCGCAGGCGTCGTAGCAGTCCCTCGGGCAGGTTGTCCGGGTCTCCGGTCGGGGCGCCGGCGCCACCGCTCAGCGGATGACGAGGACGGGGCGGTCCGCCAGATGCAGCACCTTGTGAGCCGTACTGCCGACGATGAGGCTCTCGAGCTCGGAGTGACCGCGGTTGCCCATGACGATCGTCCCGACGTCGTTCTCCTTTGCCTGCTCGACGATCTCACGGGCGGCATGACCGTAGATGGTGTTGAGCACGAGACCGCGGGCGGACAGACCGGCGTCCTTCAGCTCGGCCACGGCTGTGTCGACCGTGGCCTGAGCCTCCTTGTTTTCCTCCGTCGCCACGACTCCGCTGCGACCGAGGAGCTCCCGCTCGCGCAGATGCAGGACGATGACCTCCGACCCGAGCTGGGTCCCTAGCTCCTTGGCGGCTGCCACCACTCGTTTGGATACGTCGGAAGTATCGATGGCCACGAGCAACTTGTTGTTCATGAGTCCCCTTTCTCCGTCAACGTGATGCTCGCTCGAGCCGGTTGCGGCGCTCGAGCCCCCCTGCGGCGCCGGCGATCTTTACGAGGGCCGTCCGCTCGTGCCGGGAATCCAATCGGTTCCCGCCAGCGGAACCTTAGCCATCGCCGCCGCCTCGATGGTGAGGGCGACGAGGTCGTCCGGCTCGAGATGGTGGACGTCGGACTTCCCGCAGGCCCGCGCAAGAGCCGTCAGCTCCATCGTCAGCGCCTTCAAGTAGTTCGTCATCCAGCGGGCGCCCTCCTCAGGGTCGAGGCGCTTCTCGAGGGCGGGGTCCTGGGTCGTGATCCCGACGGGGCACAGGCCCGTCTCGCAGTGGTGGCAGAAGCCGGGAGCCGTCCCGATGGCGGCGTAGTCGGCGGTGGCGTCGACGTCGGCGCCGTCGAGGTGGTAGGTGCTCCGATTGCAGCCGAGAGCGAGCAGCGAGGCCACGCCGATGGAGACCGCCGTGGCTCCGAGGGCGAGCGCCTTGGCGACGTCGGCGCCCGAGCGGATGCCGCCGGAGATCACGAGCTGTACTTCGTCCTGCTTGCCGACCTCCCGCAGCGCCGCGGCCGCCAGGCGGACGGCCGCCAGGGTGGGGATGCCGGTGTGCTCGATGAAGACGGTCTGGGTCGCCCCCGTGCCGCCCTGCATGCCGTCGACGACGACGACGTCGGCGCCGGCCGCCACGGCGAGTTTCACGTCGTGGGCGACGCGGGTCGCCCCCAACTTCACGAAGACCGGCTTCTCCCAGTCTGTCGCCTCCCGCAGCTCCTCGATCTTGATGCGAAGGTCGTCCGGTCCGGTCCAGTCGGGATGGCGGGAGGCCGAGCGCTGGTCGATCCCCGCCGGTAGCGTGCGCATCGAGGCCACGCGCTCGCTCACCTTCTGCCCGAGGAGCATGCCGCCGCCACCAGGCTTGGCTCCTTGACCGATGACGACTTCGATGGCGTCGGCCGCCCGCAAGTCGTCGAGGTTGAAGCCGTAACGCGAGGGAAGGCACTGGTAGATGAGGGTCTTCGAGGCGCGGCGCTCCTCCGGTGTCATGCCGCCGTCGCCCGTCGTGGTGGAGGTGCCGACGGCGCTGGCGGCGCGCCCGAGGGCCTCCTTGGCGTTGGCGGACAATGAGCCGAAGCTCATGCCGGCGATGGTGATGGGGATCTCGAGCTCGAGAGGCCGGCTGGCGACGCGGCTTCCGAGCGTGGTGCGCGTGTCGCAACGCTCCCTGTAGCCCTCCAGCGGGTAGCGGGAGAGCGAGGCCGTCAAGAAGGTGAGGTCGTCGAAGGTCGGGAGCTGTCGCTTGGCTCCCCAGCCGCGGATCTCGTACCGGCCTGTCTCGGCCATCTGGTGGACTTCGGCGATGACGGCGGGCGGGAAGCTGTAGCTGGGGGTGAGACCGTGGGCTGGGATCGACGAAGTCGGCATCAGTACTTCTGGTCCTTTAGGGCGTCGAAATTGTAGAGGTGGCGTGCGGACACGACCTTGGTGACGTCTTCCGGCGAGATGTGGGCGAACCCGGTGTCCAAGGTGAGCTGACGCAGGAGCTTCACGTCCTCCTCGGTGAGCTCTTCGAAGCGGGCGTCGGCTCCGAGGGAGGTGACACGGCCGCCGACGTAGATGACGGCCTCGTAAAGGGAGTCCCCGAGTGAGCCTCCGGCGTTGCCGCCGATGAGGATGGTGCCCGCCTGTGCCATGAAGCCGCACATGTGGCCGGTGTCGCCGCCGACGGCGACCGTGCCGCCCTTCAGCGAGATGCCCGCCCGCGAGGAGGCGTCCCCCTCGACGATGACGACGCCGCCGCGGGCCGAGGCGGCCGTGCACTCGGAGGCGTTGCCTTTCACCCGAACCGTGCCCGAGATGAGGTTCTCGCCGGCGGACCAGCCGACGAAACCCTCCACGGTCACATTGGCGCCGTCACCCAGGCCGCCGACGAAGTAGCCGGCGTTGCCGGCGACGGTCACCTCGAGAGGCTTCGAGATGCCGACGGCGAGATTGTGCTTGCCCCGCGGTTCGAGGATGCGAACGCAGGTGCCGGCCGGCAGCGAGTGCAGGGCGGCATTGACCTGCCGAACGCTCAGCAGGTTGCAGTCGAGCTCGATGACGTCGGTCACGAGCCCCACGCGTGGATCTCCTCCGGCATCGGCTCGAACACATCGGCCTTCTCGATCCCTGGCAGCTCGGCGAGCGCCACGTACTCGGAGGCGACGGCGACGTACCCGTCCGTCTCGGCCACGACCATCGGCTTGCAGGCGAAGGAGTCCCGCACGACGGCGATGGAGTCGGCCGTGGACACGAGCAGGGTGAAGAAGCCGTCGAAGACCTTGAGGACGTGGCGGAGCGCCTCGGCGAGGTCGTCACCCGCCTCCAGCCTGGCGTCGATGTAGCGGGCGGCCACCTCGGAGTCGTTGTCGGTGGCGAAGAGGACCCCGCTGTCGAGGAGATCGCGCCGCACGCTGGCGTAATTCGAGAAGGAGCCGTTGTGCACGAGGGCGAGATCGGGCCCGGGGGCAAACGGGTGGGAGTGCTCGGTCGTGACGGCCGACTCCGTCGCCATCCGCGTGTGACCGATCGCCTGGTAGCCGGCCATGGAGCCGACGCCGTAGCGTTCGCACACCGCCAGGGCGGGACCGACGTCCTTGAACACCTCGATGGCCGTGCCGTAGCCGAACAGCTGCAAGCTGCTCTCGGTCGCCTCGAGGGCCGCCAGCATGTCGGCGACCGGCGCGGTGCTGAGGGCGATGGCGTCGCGGCCACGCCGGCGCAGCTCGACGGGGACTCCGAGCCGATCGGCCAGGCGCCCCGCCGCCGCTTCCCAGTCGTAGCCCTCTTCCGGTGCCCGCAGCGAGTACTTGCGCCACCCGGGCGGGCAGTCGCGCCCGTAGACGGCGACGCCGGTGGAGTCGGGGCCCCTCGACTCGAGCATGTCGAGCATGGGCACGACGAGCTCACCGAGCCGAGGCTCCAGATCAGGGTCCTTCAGTCGAATGCCGACGATCCCGCACATGCACACCCCTCCCCGATGGACGGTGCCACTCAGTATAGCCAGGAAACATTGTCCACTGCCGGTGAACATTCACCCCACGGGCAAGATTTTTCAGCGGCGCGGGCTCCCGTAGGCGATGACAGAGAGGAACTTGATCGGCAGCTCGACGAGCTCGGTCGGGCCGTGCACGATCTCGCCGGAGAACTGCAGGGCGTCCCCCGGCCGTAAGAGGTAACGGTCGGCGCCGTAGCCGTACTCGACGATGCCCTCGAGCATGTAGAGGAACTCGATTCCCGGGTGCTGAAAGAGCGGGAAGACCTCGCTGTGCTCGTTCAAGGTGACAAGCATCGGCTCCATTACCTTGTTCGGGCCCCTCATCTCGCCGAGCAGCTCGTAGCGGTGGCCGACCCGCGTCCCCTTGCGGACGATCTCGACGCCTTGGCCGGCGCGCACGAGGAGGGCGTCGTGCTCCTCGTCGAGGCCGCGGAAGAGCGAGGTGAGCGGGACCGAGATCGCCCCCGCCAGCTTGACGAGCGTGCCGAGGCTCGGGGACGCCTGGGCGTTTTCGATCTTCGACAACATGCCCTTGGAGATGCCGGAGCGCTCGGCCAGCTGCTCGACGGTGAGGCCGAGCTGATTGCGGAACTCACGCACGCGCTGGGCGATCACCCAACCGACGCCCGGGTCGAGCGAATCAGGGTGAGGTGGTCCGTCGCCGGCGGCGTCGCGGGCATCCTGCGCAGGCTCTCGCACCGCCGCCACGGCCGTCGTGCGCGCCCGGCGGGGGCGCTCCGAGCGGTCGGTTGACGGCCCGCTCGCACGAAGGGCTCGTGGCCGCCCCTCCACCGCCTTGCCGGCGCCCTGACGACCCATCGCTTGCCCCCTTGTCGGCCGAGGTGATTCTATTCCTGCCCGCTCGGCCTCTTCCTCGTCTCCGGCCAGGATCCCGCCAGCCGCGCCTCGTTAGGCTGCGACGGAGGATCGACGACTTGGGGGACGAGATGAGCAGACAGACCGCCTTCCACTCTCGGCTGGCGGCGCGCACGGATCAGTGGATGGACCTCTTCGGCTATGCGGCACCTTCGGTCGTCAGCGACACGCTCGAGGAGTACCGGGCGGTGCGTGAGACGGCCGGGCTGATGGACTTCTCCATGCTGCGCAAAGTCGACCTCGATGGCGCGGGCGCCCTCGAGCTGCTGAACTCGCTCGTGACCCGCGATCTCACGAAGGTGCGTCCCGGCCATATCGCCTACGGCGCCCTGACCGACGAGTCCGGCAAGATGGTCGACGACTGCACGGCCTCGGTCTTCGGGCCGGACCGGATCCGCTTCTGCGGCGCCAACGACCGTGACTTCGAGATCTTCGCGGCGGCCGCCGCCGGCACGTCCGTCGCCGTCCGCCATTTCACCGACGAGATGCCGCACCTGTGCCTGCAGGGTCCCCTCAGCCGATCCATCCTGCAGCCCCTCACCGCCGCCGACCTGTCGAATACAGCCTTCCCCTACTACACCTTCAAGGAGGAGGTGACGGTGGCGGGCATCCCGGTCTTCATGACCCGTCTCGGCTACACGGCCGAGCTCGGCTTCGAGCTCTGGGTCGCCGAGGAGCGGGCGCTCGAGCTCTTCGACGCCTTGGTGGCAGCGGGAGAGCCGGCCGGCATGAAGGTGATCGGGATGGATGCGCTCGACGTGTTCAGGATCGAGGGGGGTTTCATCATCGGTGGTATCGAGTACGACCCGACGACCTCGCCCTACGAGTGCGGCCTCGGCTGGGCGGTCGACCTGGACAAGGGCGAGTTCCAAGGGCGCCAGGCCCTGCGCGAGGACAAGGAGCGGACCGTCTTCCGCCTCGGCAGCGTCATGCTCGCCTCCGGTGGTGCGGCCGCTTCCGGCGCACGCCTCTCCTCCGACGGCGAGGAGGTGGGTTACATCACCCAGGCAGTCGTGTCCCCCTTCCTCGGGGGCGCCACCCTCGGGTTGGCGAAGCTGCGGCGGCCGCGCCACGTCGCCGGCACGAAGGTCGTCGCCTCCCTCGAGGGCGAGGAGGTGGGCGGTGAGGTGATGAGCCACCCCGTCTACGAGCCCCAGCGGAAGAAGGCGAAGGAGAAGCCCTAGCGGGGCTGGGCCTCAGGCGGTCCGGTCGGCGCAAGGCGCTGGCGGCGTCGGGCCTCGAGGGCTCGCAAAGGGGAGCCGTACCACGCCATGGCCGCCAGGGCTGCGGCCAGCCCTCCCCACAGGTTCGGGTAGTGCTCATGGTAGAGGCCGAGGGCGACGCCGGCGTAGACGGCCACGACCACGACGAGCCCGGGCCAGCGCCACACGAGCCGGACCCCGCCTTGTGCCACCTCCCGCAGGACGGCAGCGGCGACCGCCGCGCCCGCGGGCCTGTCACCCTCGGCGGTGACCTCGGCGGGCGGGGGGTCGCTCACGACTTCGGCTTCGATTTCTCCGGGTCGTAGAAGGGGAACCGGGCGATGGTGGCTGTAGCCGTCTCGCCACCCTCCGCCCGCTCGACCTCGAGGGTCTCGCCGACGGTGGCGTGCCCGACGCCGACGCGGGCCAGGGCGAGGCTCTTCTCGAAGAGGGGCGAGTGCACCCCGCTCGTGACGACGCCGACGGCATCGCCCCCGACGCGCACGACGTCGCCTTGGACATAGGGGTCCTCGACGTCGATCTCGAGGCCGACGAGCCGCTGGCTCGGATCCGCCCGCCGCCTCTCGAGGGCGCTCTTGCCGACGTAGTCGTCCTCCTTGGCCTTGGGGACGGTGAAACCGATGCCGGCCTCGAAGGGATCCTCGCTCCCCTCGTACTCGTAGCCCTTGAAGATCAGGCCGGCCTCGACGCGGACGACATCGAGGGCATTGAGGCCGAGCACGCCGATGCCCTTGTCCTGGCCGGCGGCCCAGATGACGTCCCAGACGGCGGGGCCGTCGTCGGGGTGGCACCACACCTCGTAGCCGAGCTCGCCCGAGTAGCCGGTGCGGGAGATGAGCGCCTCGGGCCCGTTCTCGCCAAGGCGCCCCTCGGTGAAGGTGAACCAGGTGAGATCGCTCAGGGCTGGGCGGCCCGGTGGCGTGTGCACGACCCGCTGCAGGATCTCCCGGCTCTCGGGTCCCTGCAGCGCCACGTTGTGCAGCCGGTCGGTCGAGTTCTCGAGGGAGACGTCGAGCCCGAGACGGTCTGCGTGCGAGGCGAACCAGGCCTCGTCCT
Organism: Acidimicrobiales bacterium; assembly: GCA_035623975.1. GTDB lineage: Bacteria > Actinomycetota > Acidimicrobiia > Acidimicrobiales > Bog-793 > JAKACA01. The sequence continues at coordinate 19,444 of DASPSK010000389.1, forward strand.
CGTCGGTGTAGCCGATCCAGCGGAACCGGTCGGGCCCGAAGCGGAAGACCGTGCCGTCGTCGATGGTGTTGCCCTCGTCGTCGCACAGCGCCGTGTAGACGATGTCCCCGTCGGACAGGCGCCTCAAGTCGCGGGTCACCGTCGCCTGCAGCACGGCAAAGGCACCCGGTCCGCTCACCTCCACCTTGCGAAGCGGCGTCAGGTCGATCATCACCGCCCGCTGCCGGCAGGCCCAGTACTCCTCGAGGAGGTCGGCGGCGTACTGGGAGGGAAAGTCATAGCCGGCGTACTCGTCGAAGCTGGCTCCGAGAGCGGCCGTCCGGCTGTGGAATGCGGTCTGGCGAAGCGTCACCCGCTCAACTCCTCTTCGTGGTCGCCGGCGCTGTCTGTCGGCTCGGTGGTATCTCGCTCAGCTCCACGGATACGGCGAGTGGCTGACCGGGTGGAGCCGGCCGGCACCATAGCGGGCGAAGCGGAAGGGCTCAAGCAGTGGCTGCGGCTGGCCGCACAGCTCGCGGGCGACGAGCTCGCCGACGCCGATCATCTTGTACCCGTGGTTGGAGTCGGCGATGAAGTAGACGTTCTCGGAGAAGGTGTCAAAGACGGGGAAGCTGTCCGGGGTGAAGCACCCGAGGCCGCCGGAGGCTTCCCGCCCGAAGAGCCCACCCTTGCCCTCGAAGCGCTTGTGGCAGTGGGCGAGGGCAGAGGTCCACATGCGGGCGAAGTCGTCGCCGACGACGAAGTCCTCGCTCGCCGGGCCGTAAGGGTCGACGGCGACCTCGTCGACCGGGCGGTCGACGATGTAGGGCATGGCACCGCCCTGCACGCCACCGAAGGAGAAGTCCGGCTTGTAGTAGATGCCCCAGAGCTGGTCGGTGATGAGAGAGCCATCGGCATCGTCGTAGAGGGGGGCGTCGGTGTCGACATGCAGCACGGGTGGCATCTCGCCGGCGTCGGTGAGGAGGAACTCCGGCGGCACCTTCAAGGTGCCCTCCTGCAGGCACCAGTACGTCCACATGGGGCGGGCGTACACCTCACCGTCGCGCCCGAGCACGTCGACGGTGTCGGGCAGGTCGAGCATCTTCCAGAACGTTCGCACCCACGGACCGGCGGCGACGACGACCTGCTCGCAGGCGACGTCGCCCTGATCGGTCTCCACGGCCGTGACCACCCCGGCGTGCGTCCGCAGACCGGTGACGCGGGTGCCCGT
>DASPSK010000353.1:0-6412 GCA_035623975.1 Acidimicrobiales bacterium
CGAAGTCGTTGATGAACACGGCGTGGCGGCGCCGAGAAGGAACCTCGGCGCCGCCAGCCGCTGCAGGCGGAGAGTCACCGTCGCCGTGGGCGGGAGCGATGCTCACGCCCCTGCCTCCTGTCCCGGAGGCCACGTCGCTCCATGCGCCCTGTCGCAGCGAACTGCCCCGGCGGCTGTCTCTCTCATCACCACTCGTCCATGGTCGTGATGAGCGGCTCCTGCGCCTAGGGCCGAATTACCTCATTGAAGAAGGGCGTCGGGATCCGTACCGGCTCTCCGCGAGCTGCAGCTGCCAGGGGCGAAGCGGCCGAGTCGCCCTCGCTTCAGAGCGGCACCCTCCAGGTGATGGCGGTGCCCTCGCCCGGCTCGGAGCGCACGTCGAGGGAACCGCCCAGCCGCTCGGCCCGCGAGGCCATGTTGCGAAGGCCATGGCCCGTTCGGGACGAGGCACGGCGGATGCCGATGCCGTCGTCGCTGATCTTGACGAGAAATTCCTGCGAGCTGGCGATGACGACGACCTCGATGCTGGTCGCCCGGGCGTGCCGGGCGGCGTTGGTGAGGGCCTCCCGCACGACGGCGGCGGCTGCTTCGGTCAGGTCGGCCCCGGCGACGGTATCGAGGGGGCCCTCGAAGGAGACACGGGGAAGGAACCCGAGCACCTCGCGGGCTTCGGTGACGACGCGGGTGATCTCGGCCCGCACCCCGTTGTCGCTGCGCGCCTGCAGGGCGAAGACGGTGCTGCGGATGTCGGCGATCGTGAGGTCGAGCTCGTCGACAGCGGCTTCGATGCGCGCCCCGGCACTCGGGGGGTCCACGACCCGCGAGAGCCCTTGCAGGCTGAGCCCGATGGCAAAGAGGCGCTGGATGACCGTGTCGTGAAGATCCCGGGCGATGCGCTCCCGATCGGCGTACAACGCCAGCTCGCCGAGGCGCTGATGGAGACGGGCATTGTCGATCGCCACGCCGGCCGCGGCCGCCAGGGAGGACAGGAGCCGCTCGTCGGCCGCGCTGAACTCGGGCTGCGAGCGTTTCTCCGTCAGATAGAGGTTGCCGAAAACGAGCCCTCGCACCCGTATCGGCACGCCGAGAAACGAGTGCATGGGCGGATGGTTGGGAGGGAACCCGAAGGACTTCTCGTGTGTCGCCAGATCGGCCAGCCGGAGCGGCCGAGGGTCGCTGATGAGAAGGCCGAGCACGCCGTGGCCCTTCGGCCGATCGCCGATCATCGCCTCCTGCGCGGTTGACAGCCCGTACGTGACGAATTGCGCCAGCTCGTCCCCGGTGGCATTGAGGACGCCGAGGGCGCCGTACTTGGCGTCGGTGAGCTCGCAGGCGGCCGTGACGATCCGCTTCAGCACGCCCTCGAGTTCGAGGTCCGAGGCGATGGAGAGGATGGCCTCCAGCAGGCCGGACTCCTCCATCCCTGCGAAGATCAGGTCGGACACCCCTAGAACGCTAGTCAATCCGACACTGTCTCTGGGCTTGGCCGGCGGCCGGGGACCCGCCCGCGCCGGCGCCTTCAAGTCGCCGGCCCGGTGCCCGCGAGGGCGGCCCCAACCTGGTCGGCGAGAACGAGGGCGACGACCCGTTGTTCGATGGAGACGCCTCGATGCTCGCCCACGGCCATTACGAAGACGCCGTAGGTGTGGTCGTGGCTCTGCACGAGGAGCTCGATCTCGTCGTCCGGGAGGCCGTCGTGCTCCACGTCAAAGCGCTGATCGCCGAGCTCGACCTCGCCGTTGCGCAGGAGCTGCGCCCGCCCGTCCGGACGGCTGTAGGGCTCGAAACGGCAGTCCTTCAGCAGCAGCAGCTCGACCAGGTCCGCTTGGGCGGCGGCGACGACCATCTCCGACGACTCGCCCCTCGCCACCAGATCCGACACGTCATGGATGAGGGCCAGGTAGTTGCCCTCCGCCATGGCCACGATGAAGCGCTCGTGGCTGCGCACGGCGATCTCGGTGACGGCCAAGCCCACCACGAGGAGAGCGACAGTCGTCTCGACGTCGTGAGCCGAGGCGATGGAGAACTTCTCATATGGGCGCGTGAGGAAGAAGTCGAACCACACGCAGCTCGAGATCGAAGCGAGCCACCCTGCCAGCCGGTCGCCGAAGGCGGCCACACCGACCACGACGGCGACGAGCACGAGGGCGGCGGCGGCGTTGGCGAAGTGATCGCGGAAGGGGACGAGGATGAGGGCGGCGCAGACCGGCAGCACGAGGCCGGCGGCGATCGAGAGCCATGCCCGCCGGTTGCCTGAGGGCGACAGCGGGGCGCTCTCGACCTGGATCACCTCTGCCATCGGACCGAATCTTGCACCTCGCCGACGGCTCGGCAAGCGGCCGGCGTCAACCGGCACGCTCGGCTCGGCACGGCCGTGGCGCGGGCTGGCTCAAGAGACGACGCGCAACGACGACGGACCGCCCTCGCCCGCCGGCTCGTCCTCGCCCTCGAATGCACCCCCCTTGCCTGCCGGCTCCTCCTCGCCCTCGAATTCGAGGGAGGCGGCGAGCAGTCGCTCGGCCCTCACGACGGACTGGTTGCCGTGCAGCTCCTGCACGATGAGCGACAGCCAGGCACGCCCAATGAGCTTGCGGTCGTGGCCCGCCATCCCGCAGAGCAAACGCGCTCTCGCCTCGACCGACGGTCCATCATCGATAGAGAGCTCTAAGGCGACAGCGACGAGCTGCTCGACCATGGACCAATCAGGGGCCCGCTGCTCGACACCCGACGCATGCATGACCCTTACCATCCCGGGACTCCTGAACCGTGGACGACCTCGATCCAGGATGCGCCCCTGCACCCCCTATCGAGTAGGGCCAAAAGTCCTCGCCCGCCCGCGCCGGGACGGCGGCGCCGACCTTGGCGACGAGGGCGGCGAGGCGGTTGCCGTACCCGAACCTGTCACAACTGGCGGGCTGGGTCCGCCGTTTCCGCCGCGGGGGCCTTGCCACCGTCGGCGTGGGCAACGTCGCCAGGGTGGGTGACCTCAGCCGCCTGGGCGACGATGGCCGCCCGTTGCGGCGCCACCGTCGTTCCACCCGCCAGCCCCGCAGGCTCGGGCACACCGGCGATGGCGTATACCTCGGCGCCGTCGAGCGTCTCCTTGGCGACGAGTGCTTCGCTGAGCCGCCTCAGGGCGTCGCGGTGGTCCGTGAGCAGCCGGACCGCGGTGTCCTCCGCCTCTCGCAGCAGTTTCGTCACCTCGTTGTCGATCATCGCCTGCGTCGCCTCGGCAAAGGGCCTGCTCGACAAGCCGGGTCCGCCACCACCGAGGAAGACCGAGCCGCCCTCGGGGTAGCCAACGGGGCCCAGCTCGCTCGAGAGCCCGAACTCGCGCACCATCTTGACCGCCAAGTCCGTGGCGGAGGCAAGGTCATTGGCGGCACCGGTCGAGCCCTGGCCGAGCTCCACGAGCTCGGCTGCCCTGCCGCCGAGGCGGACGGCGAGGGCGTCGTGGAGGTAGTCCTCCCCATAGAGATGGCGCTCCACGAGTGGGAGCTGCTCGGTCACCCCGAGCGCTTGTCCCGCCGGCAGGATCGTAATCTTCGCCACCGGGTCGGCCTTCGGCGAGAGTGCGGCCACGAGGGCATGACCGGCCTCGTGGACGGCGACGGCGTGCTTCTCGTCGGGCAGCAGAACGTTCGAGCCCTCACGGCGCCCGAGGATGATGCGGTCGCGAGCATCGTCGAAGTCGCGGGCCTCCACGACCTGGCGGTTGTCCCGCACAGCGCAGATGGCGGCTTCGTTCACGAGATTGGCGAGGTCAGCCCCGGAGAACCCGGGCGTTCCTCTCGCCACCACATCGAGGTCGACGTCCGGGCCAAGCCGCTTGTCCTTGCAGTGAACGCGCAGGATGGCGACGCGCTCGTCGAGGGTGGGCAGAGGGATCGTGACCTGCCGGTCGAAGCGCCCCGGGCGGAGGAGCGCCGGGTCGAGGACCTCGGGCCGGTTCGTCGCCGCCAGCACGACGATGCCTTCGGAGATGTCAAAACCGTCCATCTCCGCCAGCAGCTGGTTGAGGGTCTGCTCGCGCTCGTCGTTCGCGACCATGGCGCCCGAGCCGGCCCGCCGCTGGCCGATGGCGTCGATCTCGTCGACGAAGACGATGGCGGGGGCGCGCTTGCGGGCCTCTGCGAACAGATCCCGCACGCGGGCGGCGCCCACGCCGACGAACATCTCGACGAAACTCGACCCTGTAACGGAGAAGAACGGCACATTCGCCTCGCCGGCCACGGCCCGGGCGATCAGCGTCTTGCCGGTCCCAGGTGGACCGACCATGAGCACGCCGCGGGGCGCCATGGCACCGGCGGCGCGGTACCGCCCGGGGTTACGGAGAAAGTCGACGGTCTCGGTGATCTCCTCTTTGACGCCGTCGTAACCGGCGACGTCGGCAAAGGTCGTCTTCGGTCTCTCCTCGTCGAAGACCTTCGCCTTCGACTTGCCCACCCCGAGCGCCCCCTGCAGCTGGCCACCGGCCCGGCGGGACAGACGGATCCAGAAGTAGCCGATGAGGATGAAGGGCGCCAGCAGGATGATCCAAATGAGCACCTCCTCGCCGAAGGACTCCGAGCTCGAGACGCCGGTGATCGAGACGCCGTCTGTGACGAGCTCGCTCGACAACGCAGGGGTGACGAGTAGGGGCGGGATGAGGGTGGTGTAACTCTTCCCGTCCGTAAGAGTGCCCGAGGCGTCACCGCTGGCGTTGATGGAGACGGACTTCACCTTGTGGGCGCTCACGTCCGACAGCCACTGGGAGTAGCTGAGACTCACCGACGTCGCCGCCCGCACCGGAAGCAACAGGTAGAGGAGGATGAAGAGAAGGATGGCGAGCGGCCACAAGCTGTGGCGCCAGGGCGAGGGGGGCGGCGGCGCTGTACCGACCGGCTTGTCGCCTGGCGGCGGCGGCTCCGCTTGTTTGGTCATCTTTGCTGCCTCGTCGTCGCCGCTTCGGTGCGGAGCGCCTGCATGTCGGCCTCCTGTCAAGAGTGCATGCGCGGGTGCATGCGGAACCCACAAGCATGCTAAGGCTGCTGCAGCCTCTTCACCACCCGCGTCAACGTGTCTTCTCGAGACGGAGACACGCTCATCGGCGCAGGCCGACGCCGACCGGCGCCGACAACAGGCTCAGACCGGCGTCATCGAAGACGCCCGGCCGCCAAGCGGCCGTGCCCGGCCGCAGTCACCCGCCTGAGGGTGGTCAGACCGTCGGTGAGCCGCCGTCGTCGGACGAGGGGTCCTGCCCGCTCTCGGACGACCCGGGGACGCCGTAGTCCGGCGCGGGCGCGCTGTAGTCCTGAGCAGGGGCAGATGTGCTGAAGTCGGAGGTCGGAGTCGGCGCGCTGAAGGCCTGCCCGGGTGGAGCCCCAAAGCTCGGTCCGGGCCCTGAGGCGGTGGGCGTGCCCGTCGGATGCTGCGCGGCCCAGGGCAGGGCCTCACCGGATTCGCTGAACAGCTTGAAGGAACATACCGCCTGCCCGATCCCGGCGACGAGGGCGATGTAGATGCCGATACGCGTCCCGTAGCCACCGTAGGCGCCGAAGCTTCCTCTCGGCACCGTCAGCCACCGCAGCAGAATGATGACCGTGCCGAGAACTGCGGTGCCGAGCACGAGAACGCCCGGGCCGACCGGCAACGCAGGGAACTTCACCCCAGAGCGCAACAGCAGGACGTAGACGCCGGCCGCGATGATGAGGAGGGCGCCCAACCAGCCCCAGCTCGTGCCCCATCCACTCGTCGAGTAGCTGAAGGGACCGGAAGAAATCCCCCACCAGGGGAGGAACAGCGAGACCAGGGCGAGGAAGCCCCCTCCGACAACACCCCAGTCCATGGGCGAAAGCTTCTTGGCATCGAATGCAGCCATAGGTGCACCCCCCGTTTCGGCGTCGGGCGAATCATACCCCCTCCGGGCCGGCGGTGACGTGATCACACGCCGGTTCGCTCACCGGCGGGAGGACGTGGGGGTCGTTCACCGCCAGCGTTCCCGCGGTTGCGGTTCTCTATCCGGTTGGGGATGGATGCGGTCCGCTCTACCAGCAACGCAGCCGAGGGGACCTGCAAGGACGCCTGCCGGACGTGCTGGAGGCGCTGGAGCCGTTGTCGCCGTGAGGGCGCCGGCCTCGGCAGGTCGAGCCCGGCGCCGGCCGGAGCCCTCAGGGGTCGGGGAGGTGGTCGGGGAGGCGGTCGGGGAGGCGCTCGTCTGCGCCGTCACAGCGGATGACGCCCGCGTCCGTGACGACGAGGTCGACCTTGACGTCGCCCCCGGCCAGGGGGACCGCGCCCACGAGCTGGTCGGCGAAGGCGATGCCGACGAGGGTGGCCGTGACGGGGAGGCGACGGAGGAACCGGTCGTAATAACCTCCCCCGTAGCCGAGGCGGCCGCCGCCGCGGTCAAAGGCGAGGCCGGGGACGATCA
>DASPSK010000360.1:0-7264 GCA_035623975.1 Acidimicrobiales bacterium
GGGCCTCCCCGCTTACGGTGTCAAGCGACGCGTCGCCGGCCTGCGGCGCGAAGAGGTCGCCATGCTGGCGGGCATCAGCGTCGAGTACTACACCCGTCTCGAGCGGGGCAACGCCAGCGGCGTCTCCGAGGACGTCCTCGAAGGGATTGCGCGGGCCCTGCAGCTTGACGAGGCCGAACGCGCTCATCTCTTCGACCTGGTCCGATCGGCCAATCGGGGAACCCGCCCGGCGCGGGCACGGCCAAGCCAGGAGCGAGTCCGGCCAACTGTCCAGCGCATCCTCGATGCCATGGTCGGGGTCCCGGCGTATGTGCGCAACGGACGCCTCGACATCCTGGCTGCCAACCCGCTCGGCTACGCCCTCTACTCGCCGGTCTTCGCTGAGTCGACCGGTACGGCGAACATGGCCCGCTTCATCTTCTTGAGCCATCGCGCTGTTGAGTTCTTCCACGACTGGGAGCAGATCGCCAACGACGCCGTGGCCATCCTCCGGGCCGAGGCGGGCCGCGACCCCTACGACCGGCGGCTCTCCGACCTCATCGGCGAGCTGTCAACCCGCAGCGACGAGTTTCGCGTCCGCTGGGCGGCCCACAACGTCAAGTTCCACCGCACCGGCACCAAGACGCTGCACCACCCCGTTGTCGGCGACCTCACGTTGGCCTACGAAGCCCTCGAGCTCCCAGGCGACAGCGGCCAGCGCATCCTCGTCTACACCGCCGATCCCGGCTCGCCCTCACAACACGGGCTCGACCTGCTCGCCAGCTGGTCTGCGACTCCAGATCAACCTGCGGCGATGGAGAACGAGCCTGCCCGAGGGTGACTGACCGTCGAGACGTGCCCTTGCAGCTCGACCGGGAAATCAGTGGGATTCCACGGACGCGGGCCGAACAAATGCCAGGACTTTGAGGGTGCAGGGCTACCCCAGGTCAGTTCCGGGGCGCCCAGAGGGCACGGGCGAGGGGTGGAGGGCGCTTCAATAACGTTGGGGCGTGGAGGAGCAGGCCTTGGTGGTCGCCGATCGATCAGGGGTGATTCGGCTCTGGAACGAATCAGCCACGGCAATATTCAGCCACTCCGTGACCGACGCCGTGCCTTCTCGTACCACCTCACGCCCACCCCGAACGGTACCCGCATCACCCTGCGCCACGAAAGGGCTTCCCGCTCCCGCTCATCTGCGCGACACCTGTCTTGGTTGGAGATCGAGCTTTGGGCGCCTCGCCGAGCGTCTGGCGGCAACCGATCAGCCTTGAGAAGTCTGATGCCGGTCGACGAGCACCAAGTGTCCGCGTCCGGTCACCATCGCCCCATTCGGCTGGGGAGTCCTGCGGGTGCCGCCGACGCTTCCAGCTTGAGCCTGCTGGTGACCTGTCCAGCGTCGACACCCTTCGCCTTGCGTTCGGCGCTCGCAAGAAGGTCGGCTGGACCAAGCCCGCACCTCTCAGCCGTTCTCGCCATCCTCGAACCCGATGAGCCAGTGGAGGCCGTACTGGTCGATTACCTGACCGTCCGATGCTCCCCAGGGCCGCTTCTGCAAGTCATCCACAACGCGGCCGCCTTCCGAGAGCCCGGAGAACCAGCCCTTTAGAGTCGAGGGGTCGGCCGTGCCCAAGAGGGAGAACATCATCCCCTCGCATCGGAACGGCGGGTCGTTGCCTACCACGTCGGCGGCAAAGAGTCGGACTGGACCTTGCTTGAGATAGCCGTGCGCAATGGCTTCCCGTGGGCCATCGGTTCGCTTGAACTCCTCGAAGGTGTGCAGCTGAACCGAGCATCCGAACACGTCACCGTAGAAGGCCAACGCCTCCCGCGCGGTGCCGGCAAAGTGGAGGTAAGGCGTTGGAGGCGTGGGACCTGGCACAATGCACCCTCTTTCGTCGGATCCGTCACCGGGTAGACGGACGAGCTCGGCGATTCTCATCGCCGTCATACTGAATGATGTCCCAGAAGGCGCAGGGCTTTGCAGCGCCTCTCTGCCACGGATCGCCAGCTGGGTGAACGTTCTCACCAGTCGACGCGACTCTGCCAGGCGTGCAGATCGAGGGGACGTGGCCTAAGCGGCTCTGGCCACTCTGGGTTTCGATCCGTACGCAACCCGCAGCCATCCGACATCTACCGCACGCCGAATATCCCGCTCGGCGCGAGCTCCTCAAGAGCGCTGCTCATGCCGGATCATTCGGTTCGGCGGCTCGCCCCAGCTATCTTCTTGCCGCGTCCGCCACACACATGACAACCAAATCTCGCGCGCCCTGGGAGAGGATGACCGCGTTCAACCGCTCTCTGCGATGCCTCAAACCAAGCACGGCCGGTCAGAACGCGGAGGCATCCCACCTTTCCGTCTAAGGAGGCCCTGGTGGCCCGGCCCAAAGTCTCTCCCTCACCTGCTGCATCCGCTTGGCGGCGCCATGTGGCATCTCCCACCGCGTCTCGAGCCACCACGTGCAGCCCGCCTCAGCCCAGGCCTCCACTTGTGCACGAGCGGCTGCCGGGTCTCCCGCCGGCGTCTCGCCCTGTGACACGAGATCTAACTCGGACGCGTCGTGCTCGTCGAGCCATTCCCGGACAGCCCGTGCGTGCTCCGGCCGCGCGTCCTCGCCGAGACCCTCGTATTGGGGAACGATTCCATCGCATCGGAGCACCCGGTTCATCGACTTGGGCCGGGGCCAAACGCCGACCACCCAGATCGGGATCATCCGCCGCAACGGACCGCCCATCGAGGTCAGTTCGTCCAGCTCTCCTGCCTCGTAGTCGTAATGGCGCCCGTGGTAGCTCTTGCCGCCGTCCCACAGTGTCCGGATCAGGTCGATGCCCTCGTCGAGGAGTTCGGCTCTCCTTTTCAAATCGGTCACTTCTCCGGTCAGCGGCAGGTCGTCCATCAGCGCGCCGATCCCGACCGTGAGGACGACGCGGCCGCCCGAGAGCTGGTCGACCGTTGCCACCTGGCTGGCGACCTTCCACGGCCGCCGCCAGGGAAGCGGTGTCAGCAAGGTCCCGATCGTCACCCGGGTCGTCCGCACGGCCATTGCTGCCAGCAGCGACCAGGCATCGACGCCGTAGGCGGCCTCCCATACGAAGACGCCGTCCCAACCCGACTCCTCTGCGAGCACGGCCTGCTCCAGCTGCTCGGTGGAGCTGCCACCGGGAAGGATCATGCCGTAGCGCATATCGTCTTTGCTTCGCTTCAGCCGGCTCGGCGCTGCAGGCTCCAGGCATCGAGCTGCCGGGCAACTAGCCGGCCGTGACAGCGCCACTCGGGACGTCCCCTGGGAGCCCGCCTGCGCACGCCCGCGAGGGCGTCAGCGAGGCGGGTGATCTCCTCGAGGGTCATGTTTCGACCTTACGGAAACGACGTTTCGCTGTCTACGACTTCGCCTGCCAACTCATGTTGCCATCTGGGCCGGTTGCCAACGGCACGCTCAGACCGTGAGTGGTTCAAATGGGTGGTTTCGTGGCCGCGACCAGCGTCAGACGGTGACCGGGAAGGCCGAACGACGTCCGCCAGTCGAGGTAGCGCACTTCGACATCTGAGCAGCAGGCTCGTCGTAAGACTTCGGCATACAGGTCAGCACGGTCGTCGACGATGCACATCCGCCCACCCGGGCGAAGGACTCTCACGGCTTCGCGAAGTGCCCTGGCGCGTTCTTCGCCGCCGTGGATGTTGTTGAGGGTGAGGTTGCTGAGCACGACATCGAACGAATCAGACGGAAAGGGGAGATCCCGGGCGTCGGCGTCGACGAGCTCCACGCGTTCGCTGACACCCTCAACCTTGGCGTTGTGCTCGGCGGCGGCTCGGCTGTTGCCCGTCTGGTCGCGCAACCGCCAGATGTCGACCCCCGTTGCGCGGCCGCTGGGGAGGCGGTGGGCTGCGGCGATGAGGACGGCGCCTCGGCCACACCCGATGTCGAGCACGTGCTCGTCGCCATGGAGGTCGAGTTCATCGAGCAGGTCCCTCCACACCGACAGCTTGCCTGGGCCGGTGCTATAGAAGTAGCCCGCGGCGACTCCGAGCATGACGATGGCGCCCGCCTTCGTGAGCGCAGCGACTATTGGCTTGTCTCGCCTTTTTGCCCACCGGCCTGCTGTCACAAGACCAGTCTCGACAGCCAGGAAGTACGGAATGCCGATATAACCACCGTCGATGCCGTAACTAGCTCGGTCTCTCGCCACGGCGACGAGTGTGTCAGCCTCGACAGCCGTCGTCCACGGGCCCATGTCTCGAAGTCGTTGGGGGCTGATCACCGAGCCGGCTCGGCCACCGCGGTCTGCACCATCGTGTTAGCGAGGCCTCCTCGGAGCTAGCCGTCGCGGTAGTAGTGGTCCTGTTCGAGGTCCTCGAGCAGGCTCGGCCCGGTCGGCTCCCATCCGAGCAGCTCCCGAGTGATAGCGGCACTGGCGGGGCAGTCCACGCCGACGAAGGCGTAGCGATGGAGCTGTACGGCGAGCGGGGTTTCGACAGTACCTCGGTCGCCGAGATCGCTGAACGCGCGGGGCTGACGGAGCGGACATTCCTCCGCTACTTTGCGGACAAGCGAGAGGTTCTCTTCTACGGCGCCGGAGCCCTCCAGGAGTTCCTCGTCGACGCCGTCGAGAAGGCGCCTCGCTCGCTGGCTCCCATCGAGGTGATCGTTTCGGCCCTGGTTGAGGCTGCGACGAACATCTTCGAGGAGCGCCACGAGTTCGCGCCTCATCGTCAGGCCATCATCGTCGCCAACGTGGAACTGCAAGAGCGCGAGCGGATCAAGCTCGCGACGCTCGCATCAGCGCTCGCCGCTGCATTGCGACGGCGCGGCGTGACGGATCCGGCCGCCCCCCGGCAGCCGAGGCCGGGATCTCGCTTTTCAAAGTCGCCTTCCAACATTGGATCGACGACGCAGGAAAGCAGACCTTGCAGAGATGTCTAGCCAGGGCGTAGCCGCTGTCGAAGCCAGCTTCGCTGAGCTATCGATACTAGGGAGTAAACAGCCTCCAGTGCCCCTCGGAGACGATTTCGACGGCACCATCGGTCACTTTGATGGCGGTCTGATCGTCAATGGCATACGCCGGTGCGGCTATTCCGGCGGCCCACTTTTCTGCGGCGGCCATGGAGTTGTCCGGCATGTTCTCGTGATCCAGGTGCGGAAACAGCGAAAAATCAACCACTCCCAACGCTCTGTCACTGCCGCCGGGGGGATTCCAGAGCACGAAGTCCTCCCCGACGTTGGGGGTTAGCACCATGCTCCCGCCGCTCACTCCCACCCAGACCGCCTCGCCCAGCGACGGCAGAAGCTCTGCCAGTCCGGACTGCCGCATCCAGTAGCACAGATACAAGGAGTCGCCGCCACCCGCCAGCAGGGCGTCAGTCTCCCGGACCATCGGGACCCAATGCTCTTCATCGATGCTGGGCAGCGCGGTGAGCTCCAGCACTCCCAAGGACTTCCAACCCAATTCGCACAAGGGGGTGGTGGCTCGTCCGGTGATGAACCGCCACGCCGCGCCAGGACCGCCCATCGGGTGCCCGTAGGCCGCGGTGGGAATGCAGAGGGCGCTGGACTCGGCGATCGGTTTGCCCAGTAGGTCGACCAGCGCGTCGTAAATACTCGCGTTCTTGATGCCAGCGGAAGTGAGAAGAAGCTTCATTGTGCCTTTCCCTGGTTAGATTGTCGCGCCGCCTCGATGAGCATATTTCTCAATGTGAAACTGCCCCACTATCCACCTCCTCGACGCTGAGTAGCTCGTCTCGTGACCGCCGCTGCACGACTCGACGAACGGGTTCTCACCCGGCGAGCCGGCTCGTTGTAGATCGCCCGGTGCTGCCGAGCCGACTGCCCACGCGCTGGTCATCGGCTACGGCACCCCGCCGGAGCACGCTTCGGGCGCCAGCGCCGCAAGCCCGAACCGGAAACCGCTGGTCGGCCGCTACTCGATTGCTGATCTTTGTGCGTATGGCAGCCTTTGGAGGTGCGCTTGGGGCTGGTACACATCAACATGGGTGCCATGAGCCGCCCCGATGGGCTGGCACAGGCGGCCCGGGCTGCTGAGGCGGCGGGTTTCGATTCGCTGTGGGCCGGCGAGCACGTGGTGCTGCCGGATCCGCAAGTGCCTCCGTCGCCAGTGGCCCCGGGGGAGCCGATGCTGGATTCGTTGTTGGCCCTCTCCTGGGCTGCTGCCCATACCCGGACGATCCGGCTCGCGACCGGGATACTGATACTGCCGCAGCGCAATCCGGTCGTCTTGGCCAAGCAGGTGGCCAGCCTCGACGTGCTCTCCAACGGGCGACTGATGTTGGGAGTCGGTGCCGGTTACCTCGAGGCCGAGTTCCGGGCTGTGGGTGCCAACTTCGCGGAGCGGGGTGTGGTCACCGAAGAGTTCCTCGACGCCTTGGAGGCATTGTGGTACGAGCGACAGCCCCACTACCGGGGGCGGTTCGTCGCCTTCGACTCTGTAGACGCCCATCCTCGACCGGTGCAACGTCCCATCCCGGTCGTCATGGGCGGCCACAGCGGCCCCGCCTACCGCAGAGCGGTCGGTCGTTGTCACGGTTGGTACGGCTACTGGATGACACCCGAAGAGCTGAGAGGTTCCCTGGTCGGTCTCCACGCAGCCGCCGACCAGGTCGAGCGTCCAGCCGAGCTCGGAGATCTCGAGGTCAACGTGACGCCGAGAGGGCGTCTGACGCCGCGGCTGGCGGAGGAGTTCGCCGCGCTCGGAGTGAACCGTCTCGTGGTTCTTGCGCCGCCGGGCCTCGACCCTCGTGCCACGATCGAGGGTGCTGTGGACGTGGTCGCGGCCCTGTGATCACATCGTCCCACAGCTTCTCCGCGGCCGCGGATTCACCTGGCCCACCATCGGACGATGAGGGGTATCTGGCGGCGACTGGTCGCGTGATCATCAGTTCGGGGAGCGCTCGTCCTCAACGAGTCGTCTGCCCATGCTGATGACGTCGTCGACCAAGTAGCCGAGGCTTAGGTAGAAATCCACGACGCCAGCGTTCGTCCTGCGAATCTGCAGGTTGACCTTGGCGCATCCAAGCTCGGCCAGTTCGTGTTCCGCGTAGCCGACGAGGGCGCGCCCAAGTCCTCTTCGCTGGTGCTCTGGCTTCACCGCGAGGTAGTTCAGCCAGCCTCGATGTCCGTCGTAGCCGAACATGACTGATCCGACGACCGTCGAGCGGTGGCAGCCGGCACCGGGCTTGGCCGATGCAAGCTTCGCGCCGAGGTACCTGGCGACGCGCTGCTCGTCGTCCGCGCGACCGGTGCCGATCCCGAGGCCTCAGTCCGCTCTATCGCCG
>DASPSK010000394.1:0-6228 GCA_035623975.1 Acidimicrobiales bacterium
GTCGCCAAGGCCAACAACATCCCTGTGCCCGAGCTGAACGCCCTCGTGGCGAAGTACTCGGCGCCGGCGTACCTGGGTTTCTTCGGCTCCCCCTATGTGAACGTCTTCTCCATCAACCTGGCCTTGCACGACCACGCGTACGCGACGCTGAAGCCGCTCTCCACCTGTCCCTGAGGCCGCCTCCCGGGGCGAGCGGCCGTCCTGCCGGTGGCGGTTGCGCCCGCCCAGAGGATGAGTCTGTGCAGCCGGGCCCTCCGTGTAGCCCAGGCCCCTCCGGGCAGCCACGCCCTTCGGGGATGAGGTGGTAGTGAGTTCCGGACACATGTGCGCCTAACCGACTACCGCGCCGAGCGCCGGTCGGCGCGGTACGGTCCGGCCGGGAGGATGAGTCCGGGACGCCACGCCCTTCCGGGCAGCCACGCCCCTCCGGGATGAGGTGGTAGTGAGTTCCGGACACATGTGCGCCTAACCGACTACCGCGCCGAGCGCCGGCCGGCGAGGTACGGTCCGGCCGGGACGAGCCCGGTAGCCTCCGAGGAGATGTCACTGCAACCAGCCGAAGCTCTCCGCCGCGTTGCCTACCTGCTGGAGCGTGAGCAAGCCGACACCTACAAAGTGCGGGCCTTCCGCCGGGCGGCGGCGGCCGTCGACCTCATCCCGCTCGAGGAGCTGGAGGAGCTGGCGCTGGCCCGTCGCCTCACAGACCTCGAGGGCGTGGGGGAGACGACGGCCCGGGTGATCACCGAGGCCCTCGCCGGCGAGATACCGCCCTACCTCTCCGAGCTCGAGTCGAGCTCCACGTGGCTGCCGCCACTCGAGGGCGACACCGCCCGCATCCGCTCGATGCTGAAAGGCGATTGCCACGCCCACTCCGACTGGTCGGACGGCGGAAGCACGATCGAGGAGATGGCGGTCGCCGCCCGCGGCCTCGGCCACGACTACATGGCCCTTACCGACCACAGCCCGCGTCTCACGGTCGCCCGTGGGCTCAACGCCGATCGGCTCCGCAGCCAGCTGGAGGTCCTGGAGAGGATCAACGAGGAGATGGCCCCCTTCCGCATCCTCACCGGCATCGAGGTTGACATCTTGGAGGACGGCTCCCTCGATCAGGAGGACGAGCTCCTCGAGCGCCTGGACGTCGTTGTCGCCAGCGTCCACTCAAAGCTGAGGATGGAGCCCTTGCAGATGACGGCGCGGATGATCCGGGCGATCGAGAACCCCCTCACCGACGTGCTCGGGCATTGCACGGGTCGCAAGCTCGTGGGAACCGGGAGGCCACCCAGCAAGTTCGACGCCACGGCCGTCTTCGCGGCCTGCGCCAGCACCGGCACGGCCGTCGAGATCAACTCGAGGCCCGAGCGCCGCGACCCGCCACCCGACCTCCTGGAGGAGGCGCTTGCCGCCGGTTGCATCGTGACGATCGACACCGACTCGCATGCTCCCGGCCAGCTCGAGTGGCTGCGCCTCGGGTGCGAGCAGGCCGCTGCCGCCGGGCTGGCGGGCGAGCCGGAGCGGATCATGAACACCCGACGCCTGTCCGAGTTCCTCGCCTGGACCGGATCTCACCACTGAACTGTCCGCCGGCGACGGCGCGCCCAGCGGTCCGGTTCCGGCTGCCCGCGGGCGAAGCCGTCGGGAGAACGCCCGACACCGAAGGGGGGTGGCGTCCGCTAATATGGCTGTGCCGGACCGAAGCGTCCGGGTGCACGCCGCCGCAGCGGCGGGGCCTGATTCGGACTTCCATTTCGAGTTGGCCTTCTTTCAACTCGTCTGGAGTCTTGTGTCTCTCACGTTTTCCGATCTCGGGGTTTCGCCCGAGCTGGTGAGCCGTTTGCGTGCTCGCGGTCTCATCTCGCCTTTCCCGATCCAAGCTGCCACCATCCCCGATGCCCTCGCCGGGCGCGACGTGTGCGGACGCGCCCCCACCGGTTCCGGCAAGACCCTTGCCTTCGGCCTTACCATCGCAAGTCGCTCTTCGGGCGCCGCTCCCCGCCGCCCGCTGGCTCTCGTCCTCGTCCCCACCCGCGAGCTGGCTGCGCAGGTGCAGCGAGAGATCGCCGGGCTCTCAACAGGCGGCTCCCGCCGGGTAATCGCCATCTATGGCGGCACGGGCTACGCGCCCACGCGCCAAGCCCTCGGCAAGGGTGTGGACACCGTCGTCGCCTGTCCCGGTCGTCTCGAGGATCTGCTCAGCCAGCAGATGATCGACCTTCGTGCCGTCAGGACGGTGGTGTTGGACGAGGCTGATCGGATGGCGGACATGGGTTTCTTGCCGTCGGTCAAGCGCATCCTCGAGATGACCGCTCCCAGCCGCCAGGTGCTGCTGTTCTCGGCCACGCTCGGCGACGAGATCGAGGCGCTGGTGCGCCAGTACCTTCGTGACCCGGTTCGCCACGACGTCACCCCGGCCGAAGAGTCGGGCGACGTCTCCCACCTGTTCTGGCAGGCCGAACGGGACGAGCGCGTCGGTCTGACGGCTCGCCTCGTCGGCGAGCACGGCCGTGCCCTCGTCTTCTGCCGCACGCGCCACGGGGCCGACCGCCTCGCCAAGCAGCTGAAATTCGCCGGCGTCGACGCCCTCGCCATCCACGGCGACCGCTCGCAGTCACAACGGGAGCGAGCCCTTGCCGCCTTCTCCCGCGGCTCGACCCGGGCGCTCGTCGCCACCGACGTCGCCGCTCGCGGCATTCACGTCGACGACCTGCCCTGCGTCGTCCACTTCGACCTGCCGGCCGACGCCACTGACTACCTGCATCGCTCGGGCCGCACCGGCCGGGCTGGCAAGGGCGGCACTGTCGTGTCCCTCGTGACGGGTGAGCAGCGCAAGGCCGTCCGCTCCTTGCAGCGTTCGCTCGGTTTCGAAGAGCGCCTGCATTTGCCCGGCGGCATGGCCGCCTCGTCCTCAGGCCCAGCCAGCCGGCACCCAGCCAGCGGGCACCCCGCCAGCGGGCACCCCGCCAGCCAGCACCCAGCCAGGGAACACCCCGCCAGTGGGCACCCAGCCAGCGAACGCCCAGCCAGGGGACGCCCGGAGCGCCGCCGCCCTCGACCCAGCCGGCGGAGCCCCGGACCAGCCCGTCTCGCACGAAGCGAGCGCGCGGACGCCCCGCAACACGGCGCCGGTACCAATCACGCCGTGATCACCCAGCGGCGCCCAACAAAGCGCCCAACAGACCGCAACACCTACCGCAACACCGAATACAAGGCCTCTCGGAGGCACAATCAAGGAGTAAGAATGCCAGTCGGCACCGTCAAGTTTTTCAACGCTGAGAAGGGTTACGGGTTCGTCTCCCGCCCAGATGGCGAGGACGTCTTCGTCCACTACAGCAACGTGCAGGGCTCCGGCTACCGCACGCTCGAGGCCGGCCAGCAGGTCGAATTCGAGATCGCACCTGGTCGCAAGGGCGACGAGGCCCGCAACGTCAGGGTGATCTGAGCACACCCACCGAGCATCACGCGCCTCCCCGAGGGTGAGCATCATCCTCGGGGAGGCGGGTGCACGGCTGTTCAGCGGTTTCGCGCCGCGCATACCGGGCGGGACTAGATTGGCGGAAGTCCGTCATGGCCTGCGTCCGGGCGAGCCCAGAGGGCGCAGGCGGGAAGGAGCACGACCAATGCTGCTGCCGATCGCCCTCGTGCTCGTGCTGGTCGCTTGGATCTCGCCCGGCATGCGGGAGCACGAGGAAGAGTTTCGCCAGGCATGGCTGCAACGATTCGGGGTCACTCCGACTGCGAAAGGAGGAGGGGTTCCCCCGGCCACCTACAAGGCCTGGTACAAGCAGTTCAAGAAGACGGGCATCGCTCCTTCGGACTGGCTGGCCACATTGGCAGTCGGGCCTCCAGGTAGCTCCCAGGTCTGAGCGCCCCGCCCGAGCGCCGCTGCCCGGGCGAGACGCCACCTAGCGGAGGTTCCGGCGCCACGCAGGTAGCCTCCGAAACCGATGGCCCACGTTGCCGCCTTGTACCGCTACCCCGTCAAGTCCATGCAGGGCGAGCGCGTCGAGCGCCTCGAGTTCGAGGAGGCGTCCGCCACCGGTGATCGCCGCTGGGCGCTCGTGGACCCCGAGAGCGGTCTCTTCCTCTCCGCTAAGCGCCACGGCAGGCTGCTCGAGGCTTCGGCGCGGACCGAGGCCGACGGCTCCGTGGTCATCTGCCTCCCGGACGGTTCCGAGCTCGAGGCGGCCGACCCCGGCACGAACGCCCGCCTCTCGGACTGGCTCGGCCACGTTGTCGAGCTCCGGCGACCGACGGGTGCCACGAGCCCGTCCTACGAGGCGTTCGACGACGCTCTCGACGAGGAATCCGCGACGCACACCTTCACCGGCTCGACGATGCACTTCGCGGACTTCGCCGACGTCCATCTCCTGACGACGGCGAGCCTGCTTGCAGCCAAGGCGCTCCATCCCCTCGGCGACTGGGACGTGCGCCGTTTCCGCCCGACGATCTTGGTGGAGGCGGAGGGGAGCGACGTCGGCTTCGTCGAGGACTCTTGGATCGGGGCGCGGGTCGTCATCGGCGGTGGCGCTGCCTTCGAGGTGTTCATGAAGACGATCCGGTGCAACCTGCCGACGCGCTCGCAGCCCGGGCTCGTACGAGACACCCAGGTCGCCCGTGTGTTGCGCGACGAGCACGAGTTCTGCCTCGGCGTCTACGGCGCCTTCCGCCGGGGCGGGTCCGTGGCCACCGGCGACCCGGTGGCGATCGAGTGGAGCTGAGTGGATCGGGCGGGACCGCCTGCCTCAGTGGCCCGCCCATCTTTCCGCCGGCTGCAGGCGGCGCCTTCTGCGCCTGCCGGCGAGGACGATGACGGCGAAGCCGAGGACGCCGGCGGCGGCGGTCACGCCCGAGATGGCGAGCCCCTTCGAGAAACCCTGCGCCTCGTAGGTGAACCGCACAACGCTCAGCCCCGCCGGGATGTCGACCGCCTGCACGAGGCCGACTTGGAGGACGGGGGTGCTCGCGGCGCCCGCCAGGTCTGAAGCGGCGTTCGTCCTCGCAGTGCGCTCGTCCCGCGAGGCGGCGGCGCCGCTCACGATCTCGGCCTGCCAGCCGGTGTCCCAAGCCTCGCTGCGCATCAGGATCGATCGCCGAGGGCTGCGCACGGCGATGACGGCCGTGTCGGTGCTCTGCGAGAGAATGCTCACCTCGGCGGGGAGGTGGGCGGCGATTGCGTAGGTGCCGAGGGCCTGCACCCATGCCTGCGAAGGCACGTAGTCGGCCCGGTAGACGGCGAAGTGCTCGGCTTGGCCGACATAGGTCCACGACGCCGGCGTCACCGACGGCGCCAGGGCTGCGTCGACGGCATAGGCGTGCCCGTGAGCGCCGATGGTCAGCTGCAAGGGCCCGAGGTCGCTGCCTGACAGCAGCTGCAGCTCGATGCCGGCGATCGGCCGTGCGCCCACGTCGAGGCGCACGGTGCTCGCTCCGCGCCCGATACGCTCCGGCGGGAGCCAGTCGACACGGCCCGACGGAGCGACCTCGCCCACGCCGACGAGCTGACCGGCGCTCGGCCGGGAGAGCACGAGCAAGGCCTCCGTGAGCGACGACGCCGTTCCGAAGAACCAGCCGATGTGCTCACCTCGGCTGATGGCCGAGCGCGGGCCGTTGGGCTCGGGGAGGGGGAGGCGGTCCTGTGGAGGCAGGTAATTCCCCGCCGGAAGGAGCGGGTCGACGCCGGCGCCCTCCTCGACCTGGGAGAGATTCGCCGGGGCGCCCGCCCGGGGCATTCCGGCGATGGGCGTGAGGAACTCCTCCGGGGGTGCGAGCATCACCTGCAAGTCGAGCGGCTGGAAGTAGCCGATGTTGAGGAGGTTGACGGCGAGGCCACCCTTTAAGTGCGTGCCCGTATGCAGTGAGTACTCGAAGCCGACGATGGAGCCGTAGCCCTGCACGCTCGGCAGGTCGGAGAGGATGCCGACGTCCGGCTCGCCCGCCTCGATGAGGGCTGCGGGGTAGAACATGTCCGGGTCGACGACGGCATAGCGCCCGCCGGGCGAGAGGTTGGCTTTCACCATCTGGAGAAGAGGCCCCGGCGCCGCCGCCGTCGGGGGGGCCTGCGAGGCGGCAAAGGTCGTGCCGGAGGCGAAGAGGCCGAGATCGACGGCGACGAACACCAAGCACAGGCTGAGCCAGCGGGCTCGGGGCAGGTGGGGACGGCCGAGGACGAGAGCTGCTGCGGCGGCGGCGGCGGCGGTGGCGATGACGGCGGCGGAGTCGATGCTGCCGAGC
>DASPSK010000382.1:0-2587 GCA_035623975.1 Acidimicrobiales bacterium
TCCGTCGGGAGGTTCACCCAGGCGACGTCAGCCTCATCGATTCCGGCGATCTCGAGCGCCTTGAGGAGCCCGCGCCAACTCTGCGCCCGCCAGAAGTCCACGGGTTCGCTCGTCCTCAGTGGCAGTCCGAGGCGGCGCCCACGGAGGTCGGCGGGGAGCTCGATGCCGCTTCCCGGCAGGGCGATGACACCCTGGAATCGACGGACCCGGCTGAGGCCGATGAGACGCGTACGCACCCCCCGGGAGGCAGCCCACAGCGGCGGCACGATACCGCCCTGGCGGAAGAGAGCCTCGTGGTCCTGGGTGAAGTGCGCCTGACGCTCCGTGCGCTGCGTGGCGGCGCGTAGCGAGTGAGCCTCCACGCCGCTGTCTTCCAACGCCTCCCGGAGAAAGCCCCAGGCGATGGCGACGCTCGAGGCTGTGGGCGAGGGGCACCTCGTGTACCAGACGGCCCGCACCGGGCTGCTCATCGGTTCACCCCCAGCAGTCGGCGCACGCGGGGGACGACCTCGTGGGCGAAGCGCCGCATCTCCGCCTCGAAGGGCTGGAACTGGAGCATGAAGGTCTCGATACCGACGTCGTGGAATCTCACGATGCGGTCGGCGACGGAGTCGTAGCTGCCGACGAGCCCGGCGGCCGTCCCGCCGTTCGTGCCGACGGGACGTTCCCTCACGGCCGCCTGCAGCATCACGGACTTCTGGTCGGAGTTGGCGTAGAGGCGGACCTTCTCCTCGGCGTCCTCTTCGGCCAGTTCGCTCAGATAGGCGAGCTCGGACGTCGCCTGCTCGTCGCTCTCGCGGGCGATCACGAAGGCGGACAGTCCGAAGGCGACTGGGGCTCCCGTGCGCGGACGCGACGACATCGAGTGGGTGAGCTTCGCCACGGCGTCGACCGGCTTGCCGTTGATGAACCAGACGTCGGCGAGGCGGGTGGCCAGATCCTGGGCAGGTTCCGACTCGCCCCCGACGTAGATGCGCGGGCGCTCCCGCCAGCGCGACGCCGGTCGCAGCACGTAGTCGTCCACGTCGAGGTAGCTCCCGTGGAAGGTCGTGCGCTCTCCTGAGATGAGCGAGCGCACGACCTCCAGCCACTCGGCCCCGATGGCATAGCGCTCGTCGTGCTCGGCGAAGGCCAGGCCGGCCTTCTCGAACTCCGGACGGAACCATGCGTTCACGACGTTCAAAGAGAGCCGCCCGGCGCTGATCTCCTCGACCTGGAGCGCCATCTTCGCGAGGACGGTGGCGTGGTAGAGCGTCGGTTTGATGGCGACGATGAGCTCGATCCGCTCCGTGAGGGCGGCGAGGGCGGCGGCCGCCGTCCACGGCTCGAGCTCGTCGTACTGGTCCCCGAAGGGGTTGACGGTGTGCTGGGCGAGCAGCGTCGAGTCGAAGCCGAGCGCCTCCGCCTCCATCACCTGTCGCTTGTTGCGCTCCCAGGAGGCATCGAACGGGTCGTCCGGGTGCCGGCGGGAGTGCCAGGTACCTTCCGTCAACGCCCAGACGCCGAAACGGATGTCGCCCGTCATCGAGACCGGTTCGAGGCGATTAGCCGTCTCGGCCGGGTGCCGGACGGGACAGCTGCGCTCTGAACAGTGAACGTGATGCGAAGCATTAACCAGTAATAATATAACTCTGATGAGATTTGTCAACAATACGTCTGAAGTGGCACTTTGCACGCGACCCCGGTCACTGGGAGCCCGGAAACTATTGGCAGTTCCTGCCGAGAGGGTCGGCGACACCCTCGTCAGTCCCCATCCCCTCTACTTCGCTGATGCTCGGACTGGGCGTGAGCCAGCAGGGCAAAGAACGCTCAGCAGGGGGCTGTGAGATCAGGGAATATCGGAAAGTGCTTCACGTTTCGAGTGAGCAGGCGACACTCGACGTAGATCGCGGTGGCAGCAATGGCAAGGGCTGCGCTGTCGATGTTGCGGTGACTCGGCAGCCACTTCCGGCGGAGCTCGCCCGCCAATTCAGCGATCTCCTCGTCGACTGGATGCCATCGCAAGGTGGAGAGCAGTGTCCGTGTGGCGCCCTCCTCGCTCGGTCGCATGCCGGCAAGTACTTCAAGGCGAGTGATCTCGCTGGCGTGGAGTAGTCCGGACGAGCGCTGTGCTTCCAATGTTGTTGCGGCGTCCGACTCGCCGCGTAGATAGTCAACTAACACAGAGGTGTCGACGAGAACACTCACGGGTGCCGGTGGCGCAGGCGGCTCCCCCCGCGCAGCCTCTCCACCCGTTGGCTGCCGGTCTCGCTTCGGTCACTCCAAGCCCCAAAGGCCTGCCGCATCAGTTCCAAGTCGTCGTCGGCACTTCGGCTCACTCCGTACATGGCATCGACTGCCTGACGGATCAAGGACGATAGCGATCGTCCGGTACGGGCGGCTTCCGCGTCCAGCGCTTGTCGCTCTTCCACTGTCAAGGAAATCTGGGTGCGTAGTCCCGATCACGCTTGGCGATCCTTCCTCCTGTGGGGACGGCTCCCTTTCAGCATTATCAGGCCATGCACCGTAAGGGCTTCCCGCCGTTGAGCGTCAGCATGTCGCTGAACGCCGTTATGAGATCGATCGGGTCGCCCGGCGGCACTCCGCG
>DASPSK010000398.1:0-4965 GCA_035623975.1 Acidimicrobiales bacterium
GGGCGAGGATGTTCGTGGCGTTCATGCTCCAGGTCGTGGGCACCTCGACGCCGAGCTGCTCAAAGGCGACGGCTCCAGTGCGGTAGTCCGAGATCCTCGATTCCCGCCTTTCCCAGGCGACCTGGTCATAGGGGTGCTTGCGCTCTTCGGTGAAGTAGCGACGGATGCCAATTCCGAGGCGCTCTCCTGCGACAGCCATGATTCTGGTCCCCTCCTTGACCGGTTTCACCGGTTCGATCCTATCGCCACAAGATGTTGTGGTGTCCCGCTGACGTACCCCCAGGTGAGGGGTAATTACAGCATCGTAGTTACGTCCCTGTCAACAGGAACATGTCTCTTGCGGTCCTGGTCAGGGGGTGCTCGCGAAGATTTGCACTCGCGAGCACCTCGAGAGCCGGCAGGCCTGCCCGGTCAAGAAGAAACGTACGCCTGGGATGTGTCATCGCCCGATCGGAACCTGTCCGCGCTCCTCGGACCGGACGCTCAAAACACCGTCCGCACTCAGCTCGACCCCGACGGGGAGCTGGCGCCCGTTCCGCGCGCCCAGGGTGACCGCAGAGGGCCTGCACCGTCGCGGGCGGCACTCAGATCGACCCCGACAAAGCGGCGGAGCCCGATCCGCGTGCCCAGGGTGACCGCAGCCAGTTCGGGCGGGCGCAGGGACGCAGCCAAGGGAGTCGACAGGTTCGCAACGCGCCGGACCGTCTGTGGACTGACGGATGGCGGAGGTTCCCCAACATCGGAGGCCCGCAGGGGGCAGCCAGCCGTCCCCACCTACTACGGTGCGGCCCCATGCCAGTCGTCGTCGCCATTGACGCCGGGACGACAGGAGTGAGGGCCCTCGCCGTCGGCCTCGACGGCACCGTCGTCGACGTCTCCTACCGGGAGCTCTCCCAGTACTTCCCTGCCCCTGGACTCGTCGAGCACGACGCCGCCGAGATTTGGCAGCTCGTGACCGCCACGCTGGCCGACCTCAGCGCACGGCTGGCCGCCGACCCCGCCCAGATGATCGCCGCAATCGGCATCACCAACCAGCGAGAAACCGCCGTCGCCTGGGACCGACGCACCGGCCGACCCCTCCAGCCGGCGATCGTCTGGCAGGACCGTCGTACGGCTCGACGCTGCGAGGAGCTCGAGGCCGCCGGCTACCTGCCACTCGTCCGCCAGCGCACCGGGCTCGTGCTCGACAGTTACTTCTCGGCCACAAAGTGGGAGTGGATGCTGCAGCACGGCGGCCTGGACGTGACTCCGGACCTCATGCTCGGCACCGTGGACGACTGGATCTGCTGGAACCTGACCGGCGGGCCGGACGGCGGCGTCCACGCCACCGACGTCTCGAACGCCTCGCGGACACTCTGCTACGACATCGTGGACGGGCGCTGGTCCGAGGAGCTCTGCGACCTCTTCTCCGTCCCGAGGCAAGCGCTCGGGCAGGTGCGTGCTTCCTCCGGACGCTTCGGCACCGTCAGCGAAACCGTCGCCGGCGGTGCACTGGCAGGTGTTCCCCTCAGCGGGATCGCCGGCGACCAGCAGGCGGCCCTCTTCGGGCAATGCTGCTTCGAGGTAGGAATGACGAAGGTGACTTACGGCACGGGGAGCTTCGTGCTGATGAACCTCGGGCCGATCTGCCCGCCACCGACCGACGGCTTGCTCACCACCATCGCCTGGCAGGTCAGTGGCGCCGTTAGCTACGCCCTCGAAGGGGCCGTGTTCTCTTCAGGGGCGACCATCCAGTGGTTGCGCGACGGCCTTGGCATGATCGAGCGTGCCGACGAGACGGAGGCGCTGGCGGCCTCGGTCGGCTCGAGCGAAGGCGTCGTCATCGTGCCGGCCTTCACCGGCCTCGGCAGCCCGTGGTGGGATCCGGACGCCCGCGCCGCCGTCGTCGGGCTCACTCGGGGACTGGGTCGGGCACACCTTGCCCGGGCCGCCGTCGAAGCCATCGCCTACCAGACGCGTGACGTGCTCGACGTAATGGCGGCGGCCAGCGGCCAGGCGGTGACCACGCTGCGGGCCGACGGAGGAGCTGCCGGCATGGATCTTCTCCTCCAGTTGCAGGCCGACCAGTCGCGCGTCGAGGTCATCCGCCCTCGCACGACCGAAGTCACGGCACTTGGTGCCGCCATGCTCGCTGGCCTCGCCGAGGGCCTCTGGGGCTCGCTCGACGATCTGGTTCGCCTCTCCCCTCCGGAGGCCGCGTTCGCACCCGTGATGACGGCGGCCCGTGCCGATCAGGGCCATGACGAATGGATGCGCGCCCTCGAGCGTTCGCGACACTGGGCCAAGCTCCCCTGAGAACTTCCTGGAGCTCAATGCCCTTCGGCAAGGTGACGCAGGCGTCAGCCGCCCGAGGAGGCCGCGACGCCGCTCGGTACCGTGGCCGGCGCCGCCGTCGACGATCCCGCCGCTACCAGCCCGGTTGCTCCGGCCGCCTGGGGCGCGCGGGAGGCATAGCGGTCCACGTACTCCTGCCCGGACAGCTGGCGGATCTCCCACATGATTTCGTCGGTCGCCTGGCGCAGCACGAGCGGATCCTCCATCCGGTCGCCGTATCGGGCGTAGAGATCGATCGGCGGGCCGAAGCGGATATCGACCGGCTTGAAGGGCCTCAGCATGCGCGCGCCGATGGGCTGGATCGCTCGAGTGCCCCGGATGCCGGCAGGAACCACGGGGCACTTCGCCGCCAGCGCGAGGCGGGCGACGCCGGTCCGCCCGCGGTGCAGGCGTTCGTCGGGCGAGCGCGTGCCTTCGGGATAGATGCCGATGCAGCCACCGGAGGCGAGAACCTCGAGCGCATCGCCGAGCGCCTTTTGTGAGGCTGATCCACCCGAGCGCTCCAAAGGGATCTGACCGAGGGCGCGGAAGAACCAGCGCGTCTTCCAGGATTGGAAGTACTCCGCCTTCGCCACGAACGTGACTCGCCGCCGGACGGCAAAGGGAAGGAAGAGTGAATCGCAAAAGGCCTGGTGGTTGCACGCGATGATGAGGCCGCCCGAGGCGGGTACGTTCTCCAGACCGCTCACCCGGATCCGGAACGTCACACGGAAGATCGGCGACAGGATCGCCTTGATCAGTCCGTAGAACATGGGCCACAGTAACCCGGGTCAGGTCCTCGCCTCCGGCCTCGTGGCATCAGGTTGCACGGCTGCCACATTGACCACAGCCTGCCCAGCGGGCTACGGTCTGCGCTCGCACCATCGACGGGCCGCGTTCCCGTCCGAGCCATGACGGGCTGGTCCCGTCCAACCGACCATCGACGGGCTGGGTCCCCGTCCGACCGGCTTGCCGTGGGGTGGGCGATGCACAGACACGACGACAGACTCCTGGCCGCCCGCCGGCATGGCGCCCGCCGGCATGGCGCCCGCCGGCATGGTGCCCGCCTGCATGCCGCCCGCTGGCACGAGACCTCGCACACTGGCCGCCGGCACGCCACCCGCCGCTCGCACGCGGCCCGCTCCCGCTCCCGCCTGCACGCCACCCGCCGCCTGCACGCCACCCGCCGCTCGCACGCCACCCGTCAACGGGGCTTTGCCGGTCGCGCCTACCTGCTGGCGCCCGTTGTCGCCATGGCGGCAGTCCTCGCCCTCGCTGTCGCCGGCTCGCCGCCCTCAGCGGCCGCCGGCGGAGCAGGGACCCGCACAGCAGGTACCGGTGGGACGGCCGCGAAGCCGCCGCGCTCGGCTCAGCCGCCGGCATCCGCTCGCACCGCCGGGGCTGTGATCCCTCGCCATCATCTGCCCGCCAACGCCTCGGCCACCGGCGGCGCCAAGCTCGAGCCCGACGACGCCCTCCCGCAGCCCTCCTGGTGGAACGGGCCTTGCGACGACAGGGCCAACGGTATCTCCTACCCCCTGGCCGCCCAGTTCGACGGTCTGCAGGCGTGCGGCCCGGGCTCGGACGAGAGCGGGGAGGACTACCCCGTGAGCTTCTTCAACGGCGCATGGGGCGAGTACGAGTGGGAGTGCGTCGAGCTCTCCATGCGCTGGATGTACCTGGCCTGGGGAGTGCCTCCCTATGGCGCCGACGGCGACTCCGTCGTGGCCGACTACCCCAACGGCCGGCCCGGTTATCCCAGGCTCTCGGTCGTGAGCAACGGTACGCCCGGGCGGCCCCCGGAGCCGGGCGACGTCATCTCCATGTACGACGGCGACGGGTCCGGGCACACCGAGGTCGTGGCGTCGTCGTCGGTCGACTCCCGCGGCGACGGCTTCGTCACCGCCATCACGCAGAACAACGGCGACGGCAGCAACGGCTGGGACAGGCTCCCGGTCGCCCATTGGGTTGTCTCGGACATCGACGGCCCGGTCATCGCCTGGCTGCACAACCCCAACTGGACGCTCGAGCAGCCGGTCCTTTGGGACGTCACGCCCGCGGGCAGGCTGCAGATCGACGACAGCGGAGGGCTCGGCGGCGCCTTTGCCACCGTCGCCACCCACGTCGCACGCGCCGAGGTCGTCGGCGGAGACGGCTACGCCCCCACCCCCGTCGTCGTGGCCCTCACCACCTCGGGCGAGCTCGAGGGCGGCTACTACCTTCCCGGCCTCCGCCAGCGCTGGCTGACGCCGATCGCCGCCGGGGTCAAGTCCTTCAGCCTCTCGGCGCCTACCGGCTTGAGCGGGCCGCCGCTGCTCGCCTGGGTGAACGACGCCGGCAACCTCGAGGTCGCCGAGAACGGGATCCTCCGTCCCGCGAGGAGGGAGGCGACAGGTGCCTCCGCCGTCGATCTGGCTGCCGGCTCGGGGCCGGATGACGCCCTCATCGGGTTCGTCTCCACCGAGGGCACGTTCTATGACCGGCTTGGGCCCGCCGTCCCGGCGCCCGCGACGCCCTGGGCCGCTGTGGCGACAGGGGTGAGCTCAATCGCCCTCGCCGGCACCGCCGCCAGCGATGCCATCGAGGCCTACACGAGTCAAGGGCGCTTCTATGCCCGCCAGGGCATGAGCGGCCTCTTCACCGAGGAGGCCA
>DASPSK010000463.1:0-5943 GCA_035623975.1 Acidimicrobiales bacterium
GGCGGAGCCTTGAGCGTCCCCCCCGTGACAGGTCGAGCACGTCTCGGTGAACAGGAGGTGACCAGCGGCGATCTGGCCGGCGTTCGTGAGGCTCGACGACGCAGTCAGCTTCATGCCGGGGTTCGCCATGGCCGACGACGACGCCGCCACTTGCACGCGGCCGAGGACGAAGGTGCCGAGGGCCGCGGCGATGACGATCACGGCAAAGGGCAGGAGGAAGCGGCGGAGGAAGCGCATGCTCAGCTCAGCTAAGTAGGAAGAGCGCACTGAACAGCCCGATCCACATGATGTCGACGAAGTGCCAGTAGTAGCTGACCCCCTGATAGACAGCGGTCTCGCCTGGGTCGTTCTTGCCCCCGGCGAGCCGTCCGAGCAAAGCGATCATGGCCACGAGACCGAGGAGCACGTGGAGACCGTGAAGCCCCGTCATGATGAAGAAGAGGGACTGGTAGGCGTTGTTGGACGGCTTGAACCCGAGCGTCCTCCACTCGTAGGCCTGGTTGGCGAGGAAGGCGGCGCCGAGGATGAAGCTCGTGACGATCCACGCTTTCGCCCTGCGGTAATCGCCCCGTTCCTGCGCCCATACGCCCAGCTGCATGGTCGGGCTGGAGGCGAGCAGGACGAAGGAGAAGATGGCCGCCTGGATGGTGTCGAGCTTGGTCCCCGGTGGTGGCCAGATCGGCGCCGCCGCCCGGATGGTGAAGAAGGCCGCGAAGAGCCCGCTGAAGAACATGAATTCCGAGCCCAGCCAGATCATGATCCCGACGGCCAGCAGCTGGGGCCGCTCGGCGACGGGGTGGCCGTGGGGGCGTGACCGTTCGAGGGCTGCGCTGGCGTCTGCCATGGGACCACTTCTTAGCCGATCCACCGCGGGGCGGGCCAGATAGGTGAGCCCAGCTGCACCCTCGGTTCGCGAGGGCGCCGACCGAGCCGATCCGGCCTGCCGGGATATGGTCGTGGCGTGTCTCTTGGCGAAGCGTTCCTGCGAGCCTGCAGAAGCGAGCCCGTCGAGCACACTCCGGTCTGGTTCATGCGCCAGGCTGGACGATCGCTCCCCGAGTACCGGGCCTTGCGCGCCGACGGCAGCATCCTCGACGCCGTCGCCTCGCCGGAGCTCGCCGCCGAGCTCACGCTCCAGCCGGTTCGTCGCTACGGCGTCGACGCCGCCATCCTCTTTTCCGACATCGTCGTGCCGCTCGTGGCCATCGGCGTGGGCGTCGACATCGTGGCCGGCCGAGGACCCGTGCTCGAGCGGCCCTTCCGCGGAGACGGCGACCTCGATCGGCTACGTCCGATCGAACCTGCAGTCGACCTGGCGCCCGTCCTCGAAACCGTGAGAATCCTCGTCGGCGAGCTCGAAGTGCCGCTCATCGGTTTCGCCGGGGCACCGTTCACCCTCGCCAGCTACCTCATCGAGGGAGGGCCGTCGCGCACTTTCGGCCTCACGAAGCGCCTCATGCACTCGGAGCCCTCGACGTGGCACCGCCTCGTCGATCGTCTCAGCGGCATCTGCCTGGCGACGCTGCGCGCCCAGATCGAGGCGGGAGCCTCCGCCATCCAGCTCTTCGACAGCTGGGCCGGTGCCCTCTCGCCGGACGAGTACGCCGAGTTCGTCCTGCCGGCTTCGCGCCACATCCTCGAGGGGCTCTCCGATCTCGCCGTCCCGCGCATCCACTTCGGAGTGGGAACGGGGGAGATCCTCGGTCTCATGGCCGAGGCGGGGGCCGACGTCGTCGGGGTCGACTGGCGCGTCCCGCTCGGGGCCGCCGCCCGCCGCGTCGGGCCGGGGGTCGCCCTGCAGGGCAATCTCGATCCAGCCATCTGCCTCGCTCCAGTCGACGTCGTCTCGCGGGCGGCCAGGAGAGTGCTGGAGGAGGCGGTCGGGCTGCCGGGCCACATCTTCAACCTCGGGCACGGCGTCCTGCCGGAGACCGATCCGGATGTCCTCAAGGCGGTCGTCGAGCTCGTGCACGAGCAGACGAGGACTCCGCTCACGCAACGACGGACATGAACCGGGCTCGGCCCATCGGCGTCCTCCTCATGGCCTACGGCACGCCGGCACGGCCGGAGGACGTCGAGGCCTTCTACACCGACGTGCGCCGTGGCCGCCCTCCGAGTCCGGAGCAGCTCTCTGACCTGCGGCGCCGATACGCCGCCGTCGGGGGCATCTCGCAGCTGGCCGCCCGCACGGCCGAACAGGTCGCCGGGGTGCAGGCGGCACTGGAGGCGGTCGCACCGGGTGAGTTCTCCTGCCGCTTCGGCGCCAAGCATGCCGAACCGTCCATCGAGCAGGCCATCGAGGCGATGGCCGCCGACGGCCTCGAGCGCCTCGTGGCGCTCGTGCTGGCGCCCCACTACTCGAGCGCGAGCGTCGGCGAGTACCTGGCGAGGGCGGGGGCAGCTGCCGAGGTCCAGCAGATGTCCCTTGGCGCCATCGAGGACTGGCACGCTCACCCCGTGCTCATCGAGCTGCTGGCCGAACGCGTCGTGGCCGCCTTCGGTGCCCTCGGCGCGGAACCGAGCGACGCCGGCATTGAGCTGCTCGTGACGGCGCACAGCCTGCCGCTGCGGATCATCGAAGGCGGCGACGGCTACGACAGGCGGCTGCAGGAGACAGCCGAGCTCGTCGCCGCCGCCACGGGGACGGCCCGGTGGAGGGTGTGCTGGCAGAGCGCCGGCCGCACGCCCGAGCCCTGGCTCGGGCCGGATGTGCTCGAGGTGCTCCGGAGCTTGCCGGGCGAGGATGCCCGCGGAGCCGTGGTCTGCCCTGCAGGCTTCACCTCCGACCACCTCGAGGTGAGCTACGACCTCGACATCGAGGCGGCGGCGGTGGCCAAGGACATGGGCTTGCGCTTTGCCCGCACCGCCTCGCTCAACGCCGACGATCGCCTCTGCGGGGCGCTGGCGGGTCTCGTCGTGCAGGCCGTTCCGGAGGGACGGGGTTGAGCCGCTACGTCGTCGTCGGCGGAGGCGTGAGCGGGCTGGCGGCCGCGCGGGTGCTGGCGGGCGCCAGGCCCGTGAGCGACGTCGCCGGCCGCCAGGGCGACCCTGAGGAGGGCGAGACTTGGCCCCGGCCCGGTTCTTTCGACGGCCTCGTCCTCCTCGAGGCCTCCGATGTGCTCGGCGGCAAGGTCCTGACCAGCTCGTTCGCAGGTGGCCCGGTCGAGCTCGGACCGGACCAGTTCCTCCGCCGTGATCCGAGCGCAGAGCGGCTCTGCCGCCTGCTCGGTCTGGGCGGCGACCTCGTTGCCCCCGGGGTGGGAGCGGCGGCCGTCTTTGCCGCCGGCATGCCTCGGCGGCTCCCCGCCGGCCTCGCCCTCGGCATACCCACGGACCTCGATGCCCTCTCAGCGAGCGGCATCGTGAGCAGGGGCGCCGTCGACTACGCCCGGGCGGAGGCCGAGCGACCGGGTCCGCTGCTTGAGCGCGCCGACGTCGGCTGGGACGGCACGGTCCCCTCGATCGATCCGGCCCGCGAGCGCTCGGCGGGAGCCATCCTCCGTCCCCGCCTGGGGGACGAGATCGTGGACCTGCTCGTCGACCCGCTCATCGGAGGGATCAATGCCGGCAGCATCGACAACCTCTCGCTCGGGACCGTGGCGCCGCAGATCGCTCGTGCCCTCGTCGGCCACAAGGACGTCATCGCTCCGCTGGCAGCAGCGGCGGTGGCGGGCTCGCCGGCGGCGTCACCCTTTCTCGGCTTGGCGGGAGGCCTCGGACGCTTCGTCGCCGCCGCCGGCGCGGAGCTCCGGTTGCTCGGCTGCGAGGTGCGACTCGCCTGCCCGGCCCTGCGGGTCCGGTCGGCTGCCTCCGGCCCCGGCTACGTCGTCGAGACGGCCGGAGGAGAGGTCGCCGCCGACGGCGTCGTGCTGGCGCTGCCGGCAGGGCGGGCCGCCTCGCTGATCGAAGAAGTCGTCCCCACGGCCGCTGGGCACCTTGGGGAGATCAGCTACAGCAACGTCGCCGTCGTCACCTTTGCAGTGGACCGACCCGTGCCGGACAGCCTCGGGGGTCTGAGCGGCGTCCTCGTGCCCCGGAGGGAGGGCACCCTGACGACGGCTGTCACGCTCCTCAGCCAGAAGTGGCCCTGGATGTCAGCCGGTCGCGCCCGATCGCTCGTGCGAGTGTCAGCGGGCCGGCACCTCGATGCTCGCATCGACTCGCTGGCGGACGCCGAGCTCTCCCGCACCCTCGCCGAGGAGCTGGCCGTCCTGACCGGGATCAGCGCCGACCCGGAGGACTGCCTCGTGCAGCGCTGGAAGGACGCCTTCCCGCAGTACGCCCCGGGATATGCCGCCCGCCTGCGGGGGATCGATCAGGCGCTCGCTGAGCGACCGGGGCTCGCCCTCGCGGGCGCCAGCCTCGGCGGGATCGGAATCCCCGCCTGCATCACGAGCGGCGAGCGCGCCGCCGAGACGATCAGGGGCTCTGCCGTCACATGGGCGTGACGGCCCCGTGCACATGAGGGCAGCCACCAAGCGCCTCCACCTCGTGGCGGCCGTCGTCGGGGGCGCCCTCATAGGCCTCTCGCTCCCCCCCACCGGCTGGTGGCCGATGGCAGTCGCCGGCGTGGCCGCCGTCGCCTGGGCGCTGGCGGGTCGGCGCCCCCGCAGCCGGCTCGCCCTCGGGATGCTCGCGGGGATCGGGCAATTCTCGATCTCGCTGCTGTGGGCCATCCAGTTCAACATCGCCGGCTACGTCGTGTTGGCGATCGTGGAAGCTGCCTTCGTGGCCGTCGCCTGTGTCCTCGTGCCGGCGGGACGCGGTCGCCTGCCCGCGCTCACGGGAGCCCTCGTCCTGGCCGAGTTCGCACGCGAAAGCTGGCCCTTTGGCGGACTTCCCCTCGGTGGACTCGCCCTTGGGCAGATGAGAGGCCCCCTCGGCCTAACGGCGCGGGTAGGCGGACCTCTCCTCATCGTCGGCGTGACCGTGCTGGCAGGTGCCTCCGTGGCGGCCCTCCTGCCGCCGGCCCCGGACGTCGCCACCCTGCAGGAGGCGGCCGGCAGCGGCCCAGCTCCGCGCGGCCGCAGGCTCTCGGCGCTGGTGGGGATCGCGGCTGTCGTCGCCGTCACGGCGATCGCCGCCATCGCGCCCGACGGGGCCGGGGCGGCGGCGCGGGCGTCGGCCGCCGGTGAGATCCGCGTCGCCATCGTGCAGGGCGGGGGCCGGCGAGGGCTCGACCAGCTGCAGGTACCGTCCTCGGTCGTCTTCGGCGCCGCCGTGGCCGCCACCACCCGGGTGCCGCCGGGCGTGCAGCTGATCCTCTGGCCGGAGGACGTCGTCGGGCTGAGCGGGCCCTTCCTCGGTTCGAGCGCCGAAGCCACCCTGTCCGGCATCGCCCGCAGCCACCATGCCACCCTCGTCGCCGGCGTGACCTACCCGGTGGGAGCGACCCTTTTCCGGAACGAGATTGTCGCCTTCTCACCGAGGGGCGCCCTCGTGGCCACTTTCGAGAAGGTCCACCGGGTACCGTTCGGCGAGTACGTGCCGGACCGGGGTTTCTTCAAGCATCTCGCCAATTTGAAGGACATCCCCCGCGATGCCATCGCCGGCCACGGCTCCGGCATGATCTCCACGCCGGTCGGGCGGGCCGCCGTGCTCGTGTCCTACGAAGTCTTCTTCGCCAACCGAGGGCGCTCGGGCGTGCGCGCCGGCGGGCAGATCATCTTCGTGCCGACGAACACATCCTCCTACTCGAACGGGCAGGCGCCCGCCCAGGAGATCGCCGCCTCCCAGATGCAGGCGCTCGAGGAAGGCCGCTACGTGCTGCAGGCCGCCCCGACCGGTTACAGCGCCGTCGTCGACAACAACGGCACCGTGAAGACCCGTACGCCGCTGTCGGCTCGGGCGATCATCCTCGCCACCGTCCCGCTCCTCGGCGGGAGCACCTGGTACGAGCGCTTCGGCGACGAGCCCGTCGTCCTCGCCGCCCTGGCCCTCGTC
>DASPSK010000466.1:0-3912 GCA_035623975.1 Acidimicrobiales bacterium
CGTCTCCGACGTTGTCGTCGTGGCGCGCACGAACCGTCGGGCCCTGTCGGAAGGGGCAGGCCGACGGGCTGGCGTTCCGGTCGTCATGGTCGACCGGCTCGACGAGGCGGTCGCATGGGTGCGGGAAAATCTCGGGCCAACAGACGCCGTCCTCTATGAGAACGACCTGCCCGATCACTTCCCCTGATCCCCTCCGAGCAGGCCTCTCCGCGCTCCGCGGACGCCTTTGTGGCAGCCTTTCCATCCCCTTACAACCTGCTAGCTACCGCTAGAGTGAGCGCCGCAATGGGTTTGATCAGGGGCCGCCGGCTCACCTTCGACGAGCGCGGCGCGCTCGGGATCACGGGAGCCGTCGGGCTCCGCACCGGCGGGGCGCTCGCCCGCATCGCCGTCGTCTTCGGAGGCCCGTCGCCGGAGCACGACGTCTCGATCCTGACCGGCCTGCAGGTCCTGCGGGGCTTCAACCAAGTGCCCAATATCGGTGAGCTGCACTCGTTCTACTGGACGAAGACGGGCGAGTGGTTCGAGGTCCCCCCGAACCTGGAGGCGTCCGCCTTCGTGCAGGGGGTGCCCGCCGGAGCGGGTCCGTTGAGGCTGGTGGTCGGAGCGGGAGGGGGTTTCTTCGCCCAGCGGGGAGGCCGTTTCGGGTCGAAGGAGCAGCTGATCGAAGTCGACGCCGTGCTCGTGTGCTGCCACGGCGGACCGGGGGAGGACGGGTCCTTGCAGGGCGCCCTCGACCTGATCGGGATCCCGTACACGGGCCCCAACCTGGCCGGAGCGCTCATCGGCATGGACAAGCTCGTCTTCAGCGCTATGGCTGCCTCGGCTTGGCTCCAGATGCTCCCGCGGGTGCTGCTCTCCGAGACGGTCCCACCGCCGAGCTTTCCCGGGCCTTACATCGTGAAGCCTCGCTTCGGCGGCTCCTCCATCGGCGTGGAGGTCGTGGCGGACTACGAGACGGCGCGTGCCCGCTTGCGCGTGAACCCTCACCTGAAACGCGGGGCGGTCCTCGAGCCCTACCAACCCGAGCTGTTCGACCTGCAGATCGCCGTCCGTCTCTGGCCTGAGGTGCAGCTCTCGGCGATCGAGAAGCCGTTACGGAGCCGAGCAGGGGAGATCCTCGCCTACTCGGACAAGTACGTCGGGCCGGAGGGCATGACGACGGCGCCACGGGAGCTCCCGGCTCGCATCAGCCCCGAGCTCGAACGCGAGATCCGCACCGTTGCACCCGAGGTGGCTCACCTCGTGGGTGTGCGGGGCGTCGCCCGTATCGACTTCCTGTCCGACGGGGAGGCGGTGTACGTGAACGAGGTGAACACGATCCCCGGCTCGCTCGCCCGTTACCTGTGGATCGACCCGCCCGTGCCCTTCGCCCGGCTGCTGCTCGACCTGCTGGGGGAGGCGATCGCGCGGCCGTCGGTGAGTTTCTCCGTCGCCGGGGCCGACGGGACGGTGCTGCGAAGCGCCGGCTCGATCGGTGGCAAGCTCGGCTGAGCCGAACCCTGCCGTCAGGTGGCATTTCCGCGCAAGCTCCTCGCCCCGGGGGAGGAGATCTTCCTCGAGGCGCACCCGAACTGGTCGATCCTCGTTCCCCGCCTCGCGTTGTTCCTGCTGGTCCTCGCCGGCTGCGTCGCCGGCGTCGTCACCTGGACGCGGGCTCCGTTGTGGATGGGCTGGGTGTTTCTCGGCGTGGCTGGCGTCTGCTTCCTTTGGGTGGTCGCCAAGGTCGGCGTGTGGCGCTCCACCAGCCTCGTGCTCACGAACCGGCGCGTCGTCTACCGCACTGGCCTCCTCCGCCGCCTCGGCCGGGAGATCCCCCTCGACCGCGTGCAGGACGTGACTTACTCGCAAAGCCTCGGCGAGCGCCTCGTCGGGGCGGGCAGCCTGAGGATCCAGTCGGCCGGCGCAGGCGGTGATGAGCCCTTCCCAGACATCCGCCATCCCGCCGCCGTCCAGTCGCTCATCAACCGGTTGATCTCGCCACCGGCACCGGCGCCCGGATACGGCTCCGTCACCTACCCGTCCCCGCGCGGCTACCTACAACCCCAGCACCCGCCGCCGAGCCCCCAGCCGGAGTACCAGGCAGCCCAGTACCCTCCGCAGCCCCTCCCCTCGCAGACGCCCGCCCCTCAGCAGTACGCCCCGCCGTCAGCGCCGCCTCCGCCGGCGCCTCAGCAGTACGCCCCGGCGCCACCGCCGCCTCCGATGACGCCGGCGGACGTGTCCGACTCGCCGGCGTCATCGTCGAGGGCGCAGCTGCAGCACCTTGGCGAGATGTTCCACCTCGGCGTGATCACCGAGGCCGAGTACGAAGCCAAGCGGCGAGAGCTGCTCGAAGGCCGCTGAGGAGGAGTCGCCCCCCTCCAGGGCGCGCTCTACGGTCGCAGGTGAGCGCCGTCGGAGGGAAACGTCCGCCACGCCTCCACGCCCCGCAGCGGCAGCCGGACGCTGCCCCGCTCGGCCAGTGCCACGACAGAACCGCCGAAACCCGGCCCGGCCAGGCGTGCCCCGAACACCCCGCTGATCGACCGCAGGCGATGGGCCAGCTCGTCCAGCTCCGGGACGGAGACCTCGAAATCGGCGGCCAAGCTGGCATGGCTGTCGTTCATGAGCTGGCCGGCCGCGCGGAGGTCGTTTCGCTGCAGTGCCGCCACGAATTGAAGAACACGGGCGTTCTCGCTCACGACATGGCGCGCCCGCCGCCGGAGGACCGGGTCGGCGAGGCGGTCCACCTCCCACGGCATGGCCGACCGCAGGGGACCGACGAGCCGTTCGGCCGCCTCGCATTCCGCCCGGCGTTCGGCGTAGGCACTCGTGACGATCGACCGCACCACGCCGGAGTCGGCGACGATGACATCGACCTCCTTGGGGATGGCGACATCTTTCGCCACGAGGGTGGAACAGTCGATGAGCAGGGCGTGGCCGGCCTTGGCGCGCGTGATGGCGAGCTGGTCGAGGATGCCGGTGCGGACGCCGGAGGCGGCCTGCTCGGCGAGCTGGCACGCGTGGGCGAGCGAGAGGGCGTCGCCGTCGTAGCCGAGGGCGAGCGCCACGGCGATCTCCAGCGAGGCGCTGGACGAGAGTCCGGCCCTGACCGGCAGTGTCGTGGTGATCGTTCCCTTGCCGCCGTAGCGCGGGTGCACGACCGATGTGATGGCTCCCACGTGGCGGCCCCACTCCGGCAGGATCATCCCCAGATCCCAAGGGTTGGCGGCGACACCGAGAGGGATGCGGGCGCTCTCGGGCTCGAGAGAGGAGGAGAGCTCGATGCTGTCGGCCGTCGGGTCCGGGTGGAACACCACCTCGGTCCCGAGGTTGATGGCCATGGGCAGGGCGAGGCCGCCGGTGTAGTCGGTGTGGTCGCCGATGAGGTTGACGCGTCCGGGCGCGAACGCCGTGACGGCTTCGATGGGGTCGCCGCCGCGATCCTCTGATCTGGACACGCGCGCCTGCATGGCCGGGCTAACCGGCGTAGAGCACGGAGGTGTCGCCGGCTCGCAGTCCCTCGATGATCTGCCGGTAGGTGCCGGCCGAGTCCTTACCCATCGAATCCAGTTCGTCCCATCGGCACGACCGTTCCCGGTCGATGCCATAGATGCCGAATCGGGGCTCGTAGCTGCCCCACTCGTAGTTATCGGCCAGACACCAGTGCCAATAACCAGAAATTGGGATTCCGGCGGAAATTGATGTCACGACGGCCGCCAAGTTCTCACGCAGATAGCGCGGACGGTCCCATCCGTCGAGGCGCGGAAACGAGCGCCCACGTCGCACCCGGTTGCAGAGACCGTTCTCCACGATCCACAGGTCGATGCCGGGCTCGGTGTTGGCGGCACAGTAGGCCGACAGCCCGGACGGGTTGGCGGGGTCGTCCCACAACGGGCGCTCGGGAAGGGGCCAGCGCCCGCCCCCCGT
>DASPSK010000503.1:0-19245 GCA_035623975.1 Acidimicrobiales bacterium
CCGCCGTGACTCTCGCGAGTCAGGTGGACTTGACCGTGACGGTGTCGATCATTGACAGCGACCGGGCGACCACCTCGGCGTCACCCACCACGACGGTGACCAGCTCGGCCGGGGCGAGATACCGACGACCGGCGGCCTCGACGTCCGCCTTGGCGGTTTTCGCGATCGCCTTCGGATAGGTCGCGAGGTAGCCGGGACCGACGCCGCCGAGCAAGAGCGCCGCCAGCGTGTCTGCCAGTCCCGATTGGGTGGCGGTGAGGAAGACGAAAGTCCCGATCGCATAGCGGCGGGCGGAGTCGAGCTCCGCATCGGTCACACCGCCTACGGCGAGGCGCCCGAGCTCGTAGCGCACCTCGACGAGGGAGGCGGCCGTCACCTCTTTGCCGACGTCGGCCGTCACGACGAGCGATGAGCCAGCCCGGCCATGGCGGATGCTGCTTCGGGGTGAGTACGTGTAACCGTTGCGCTCGCGCAGGTTCTCGACGAGCCGGGATGCGAACATGCCCCCGAAGATGAGGTTGGCGATCGTGGCCGCGGGTGACTCAGGGTCGGAGCGAGTCGGGGCCCGGCCCCCAAGGCGGAGGTTGCTCTGGACGCTTCCCGTCCGGCCGACGAGCTCGAGCGGGCCGGGGCGCACGTCCGGCAGCGGAGGAAGGCTGCGGTCACCCCCCGAGGAGGTGGCAAGCCAGGGGGCGAGCACGTCCGAAGCCATCGAGACGACCCGTCGCGGGTCGAGGTCGCCGACGAGGACGAGACGGGCGGCCGCCGGCTCGAGCAGTCCGGGGTGCAGGCTCCGGAGGGTCTCGCCCCCCACTCGTCGCAGTGTGCCTGGGCGCGGCATCCCGGCGGCGTACGGGTGACCGGCGTAGAGACGCCGGCCGAGCGCCTCGTCCGCGATGACTTCGGGCTGGCTGAGGGCGATGAGCGTCTCGTTGGCGAGGCGCTCCCGGTCAGCCCGCACTTCGGCTGCCGGATAGCTCGCACCTGTGAGGACTTCGGCCAGCAGCTCCAAGATCTCACGAAGGTTGGGTGCGAGCACCGAGGCGCTCAGCACGAACCGGTCGTCGTAGTGGCTTGCTCCGAGCCGCCCGCCGAGGCGCTCGACGGCTTCGGCCAACTCCTCACGGTTGTGGCGGTCCGTGCCGGCGAGAATCGATTCCGCCAGCACGCTCGGTCCAGCTGCCTTGGCGACGTGCTCGGCGTCAACGGCGAACACGAGACGGAGCTCGACGAGGGGGACACCGCGCCGGCGCACGCTGATGACGGGCACTCCGCCCGCAAGCTCGTCCTCCAGCACGACCGGTGCTTTCGGCAGCCGCAAGCGTCCGGGTTCCGGCCTGCTCATGGCGTGCCTGCCGGCTGCAGCTCGAGGAGGGCAACATGCTGGCCGAGTAGGTCTTGGGCGGCCGCCGCGATGGCCGCCGGCTGGACCGCAGCCAAGCGATCGGGCAACTCGGCGACAAGCTCGGCGCGGCCGTGGATCGTTTCTACGGAGCCGAGGTTGAGCGTGCGCTCGAGCACCGGATCGATCGAGCGCCAGTGGCCTGCCACCAGGCCGGCTGAGATGCGCGCCAGCTCGTCGCCCGAGGGCCCCTCATCGGCCAGCCGGCCGAGCTCGCTGTCGATCGCCGTTCGCAGCTCGTCGGTCGTGGCGACGCCCGGGTGGAAGACGACGATCTGGAACAGGACCGGATCGCGCATGAAGAAGGTGTCACCCCCGAATATCCCGAGCATGCAGCTGACGTCGGTGACCGTGTGGTCCTGATAGACGAGGCGCCTGCGCAGCCGGCTGGCCTCGCCGTCGGAGAGCACGCTCGCCAGGACGACGTAGGTGGCGTACTCGTCGAAGCGGCTCAGCGGGTCAGGGGTGCGGTAACCGATGGCGAAGGCGGCCTGGGGAATGAGCGGATCCTCGATGATCCTGTGGCGTTCCGAGCTCGGCGGGGGCTCCGGGAAGGGGCCGTGCGCCGGCACGGGCCGGTTGGCAACTCTCCCGAAGTGCCGCTCCGCCAGGGTAAAGACGCTCTCCGGCTCACAGTCCCCGCAGACGACGAGCACGGCGTTGGACGGCGAGTAGTACTTGGCACGGAAGTCGGCGGCGTCCTCCACCGTTGCCTCTTCCAGATGGGCGAAGTCTCCATAGCCGTTGTGGGCATTCGGGTAGGTCTTGAAGGCGAGTGCCGGCAGGCTGATGAAAGGGAACCCGCCGTAGGGTCGATTGAGGACGTTGACCTTGATCTCCTCCTCCACGACGGCCACCTGGTTGCGGAGGTTCTCTTCGGTGAGGGCGAGCGAGGCCATGCGGTCGGCCTCCAGCCAGAGGGCGAGCTCGAGCTCCCCGGCGGGCAGGGCTTCGTAGTAGGCGGTGAGATCCGGCAGTGTGTGCCCGTTCACGAGCCCGCCTACGCTCTGCAGGAGCTGGACGTGCTCGAACTTGCCCACGTTGGCGGAGCCCTGGAACATGAGGTGCTCGAACAGGTGAGCAAAACCTGTTCGTCCCTCGGGCTCCGAGCGGAAGCCGACGTCATAGATGACCGCCACGCCGACGAGCGGGCTCGAGTGATCCGCCGCCACGACGACGCGCAGGCCGTTGCCGAGCGCGGTGCGCTCGAGGTTCACGAGGGCCGATCGAGCTGAGGGCACGAGGGAAAGCTATCCGGCGGGGATCGGCTCTGCTCTGTCGGCCGAGAAGACGGCGGCGCGCCCTCAATTGCCCGTCGTGGGCCGGCGTATCCCGGGCATCGGCGACCGCTGGGTGTTTGCGCCGGCCGCCCCCAGCCCTCGGACGGCGTGCCGCGCTGGCGGCTGTGGACCAGGTTCAGCGCCGGGAAACCGTGAGGAAGCCAGCCGGAGTACGCTCCCGTCGTGAAACTCACGCCCGACCTCGCCTGGCTTGCCGGCGGATCACCGGCTGTGCGCGAGGACAGACGCGAGACGAGGTCCCGTCCGGCGGGGGCTCCGGCGCCTCCTTCTCCCCGATAGGGCGATGAAGCGCCATCGCCCGGCCGCCTCAAACGGCTTGGCCCGCAGAGGCCCTGCTGACCCTTCAGCGGCTGTCAAGGTGCCCGAGCGGATCACCGTCTGGTTCTGGATCATCAAGATCCTCACGACGGGGATGGGCGAGGCCATCTCGGACTTCCTGGCGCACAGGTACAACCCGTTCGTGGCCGGCGGAGTGGGCGGTCTCGCCTTCGGCGTGGCCATGGTGGTGCAGTTTCGAGCCCGCGGCTACAACGCCTGGTCGTACTGGTTCGCCGTTGCGATGGTGGCGGTGTTCGGCACGATGGCGGCGGACGGCTTGCACGTCGAGCTCGGGATCCCGTACATCATCTCGACGCTCTTCTACGTGGTCGTGCTCGCCACCGTCTTCATCGTCTGGCACCGCACGGAGCGGACTCTTTCGATCCACAGCATCTTCACGCCGCGCCGAGAGGTCTTCTACTGGCTGACCGTGTTGGCGACGTTCGCCCTCGGCACGGCGGCCGGCGACCTCACTGCCACAACCTTCCACCTTGGCTACTTCTCCTCCGGGATGCTGTTTGCCGCCCTGTTCCTCGTGCCTGGCCTGGCCTACTGGAAGCTCGGCCTCAACGAGATCCTCGCCTTCTGGATGGCGTATGTCCTCACGCGACCGCTCGGCGCCTCGTTCGCCGACTGGATGGGTGTCACTCGCGCCCTCGGAGGCCTCAACATGGGAAGGGCCGTCGTCGCCATCTCCATGGCCGTGCCGATCGTCCTTCTCGTCACCTATGTGGCCCTCGCCCGGCCGGACGTCAACAACGAGGCCATCGCCTGACCGGAGGAATTGACGCCCCTTTTGGAAGGCTGGCGGAGGCCCCCCCGGCCCCTACGACTCCCGGACCACCTCGGCGGGTGACTTATCTGTCCGCAGCCCCCGCCAGGACGGCTGGCGGAGGCGCCCTTCGGCCGTCCACTCACCGAACGACACCTCACCGACGAGATCGGGTCGCACCCAGGTGGCTTTCCTGGCGTAGTTCGTCGGGACCTTGTTGGCAAAGGGGGAAGCCTCGAGGATCCGGCTGCCGAGCTCCTGACGCAGCTCGCGGAGCGCCTCTTCCGAGAAGCCCGTGCCCACCTGCCCCACATACTCCAAGCCACCCTCGTCCGAGGGGATGCCGAGGAGGAGCGAGCCGATGGATCCGGCGCGGCGACCTTCGCCGGCCGTGTAGCCGCCGATGATCACCTCCTGGGTCTTGAAGTTCTTGGTCTTGCGCCAGGCCGGCGAGCGCTTGCCCGGCTCGTAGATCGAGTCCAGCCTCTTGGCGACGACACCCTCCAGCTTTTGCTGCCGGCTGGCGGCGAGCACGTCGGCGCCCGGACCGGGAAAGCTCGGGCTGACCGTCCAGTTGGCGCCTTTGTCCAACTTGAGCGATTCGAGCAGCTTGTGCCGCTCGGCGTACGGCGCGGCGAGACGAGAGACGCCATCGAGATGGAGCACGTCGAAGAGCACGTAGACGACCGGGAAGGGCGCACCCGTAGCCGGGCGGCCCCGCGTGGGCCGCCGTTTCCTTGCCTCGCCATCGACCGTGTGCAGCCGTGACTGCAACAGCTGAAAGCTGGGATCACCGTCGGAGTCGAAGACCACGATCTCACCGTCGAGGACCGCTTGCCGCGCCCCCAGCGCCTCGGCGAGGGGCCGTAGCTCCGGAAACGAGGCCGTCAGCTCGTTGCCGTTCCGGCTGAGAAAGCGCCCGCGCCCTCCCTCCACGTAGGCGATCGCCCTGACACCATCCCATTTGAATTCGAACGCCCAACCATCGTCGTCGGGCAGGGGACCGGGAACGGCCAGCATCGGCGGTATGAGATCGGGCAAGGGCTCCCAGCCGGAGGGGGCGTCGTCCATGCGGTGGATCATCCAATTGTGGCCTCTTGTGGCAAACAGGACGTAGCGGCCCTTGACTCGCCTGCCGTGCAACACGACCTTGACCTCGCGGTCGGTCCATTTCTCCTCGTCGTAGGTGCCGCGGTCCCAGATCGTGACGGAGCCGGCGCCGTACTCGCCTTGTGGTATCGACCCCTCGAACCCGAGGTATTCCAACGGGTGGTCCTCGACGTGCACGGCGAGATGGTTGGTGGCCGGGTCCATCGGCATGCCCTTCGGCAACGCCCACGAGACGAGGACACCGTCCCGCTCCAAGCGGAAGTCCCAGTGCAGGGAGCTGGCGTGGTGCTCCTGGATGACGAAGCGGCGGCGCTGCCTGGCGGGTGGAGCCTGCCGGTCGGTCGACTTGGCTGCGGGTGGCGTCTCGCTCGTGCCCATGGGCTCGGGAGTGCGGGAGGCGTGGCGCTTGGCACGATAGGTGTCGAGCTTGCTCACCACTCCATGATGCCGGTCGGGCGACGCTCGCTGCAGGCGTCCGGTTCTCGCGGCCTCCGGCCTCAGCCGAGGAGTAGGTGGGACCGCACTGCGGGCACGAAGTCGTCGTAGTGAAGGCTCAGGGTCACCACGGGGCTCGATGCCGTCACGCTGGCGAGCCGGGGCACGCCGTGGAGGAGAGCGATCTCGCCGAACTGGTCGCCTGGGAGGAGCTCACTCACGTCCCGACCGCTCACTGAGACCCGGGCCCGTCCGCCGAGGACCACGAAGAATCGATCGCCCTCGTCGCCCTGCCGGATCACGGTCGAGCCCTCCGGCCAGCGATCGACGACGCTCCGGTCGGCGAGCTGACGCAGGTCGCTGGAGTCGAGGTGTGAAAGGAGGCTGACTTGTGACAGGACCTCGGCTCTCTTTCGCCGGTCCCAGTGCCAGTGCGAGCTCTCGGCGACGGGTGCTTCGCGGTTGAGGCTGTCTGCGACGCAGCTCTGGCCAGTCACCGCGGTGAGAAAGTCCTCCCGAGAGAGGGCGGCCAGGCGCATCGGCTCCAATGTGCGGACCGTCGCCGTCCGGGCCACGTCGCGCAGGAGTGCTTTCTCCCCGAAATAACCTCCCGGATGCACCGAGCCCACTTCGAAC
This sequence comes from Acidimicrobiales bacterium, assembly GCA_035623975.1. Taxonomy (GTDB): domain Bacteria; phylum Actinomycetota; class Acidimicrobiia; order Acidimicrobiales; family Bog-793; genus JAKACA01. The sequence goes on from DASPSK010000503.1 coordinate 5,975, forward strand.
CCAGTCGACGAGCACCGCTGCCGTTCCGTCCCGGACGACGTAGAAGCGGTCTCCCTGCTCGCCCTGACGCACCACCTCCGTCCCGGCGGGCACGGTGAGGGGGCGCAGCCTGCTAGCCAGCGATTCGAGAGCCGCCATGTCGAGCGGTTGGAAACAACGCACGCCATGGAGCAGAGCGAGGAGGCTGGAACGCTCGCCCGCGGCCGCGTCAAGCTGGTGCAGTGTCCTCCAACCGGTCACGGCCGCAACGGGCAGGAGCAGACCCGCGACGATCAGGGCGCCCCGGATGCCCAGGATGGACACGAGCAGCGGGGCCAAGACGGCCCCGAGGCCTTCGAGCGCCAGCTTGGCGGACTCGATTGCCCCGATGGCTCGCGGCAGGAGTGGGGTGTCCAGTAGCCGGTAGAGCAAGGAGAGTGTCGTCACGTCGGCCACCGCCATGCCAACGCCCCAGGCCACCACGAGGACGAAAGCCACGTCGAGGACGGGGACCCCGGCGATGAGGGCGAGCGGGAATCCGCAGGCAACCAGTGCGAGGGCGACGGGCGTCCCAAGGCGGGAACGGCTGATGAGACCCGCCGAGATCGGTACCGCCGCCAGCGCTCCGATTCCGGCCGCGAGCATCAACAGGCCTACTCCGGCGCTGCCGGCATGAAGGAGCCGCAGCGATGCGATGAGAGCGATGGCCAGCCACATCCCCCGCACGAACGTCCGCAGGCCGCTGACGACCAAGATCCCACCCACGTGGGGATGGCGGGCGATGGCGAGCGTCTGCAGCATCACGTTGCCTACCCCGCTCGGGGCCCCGTTGTCGGCGACCGGGATCGGAGTGTGGGCGAGCGGCATGGTGAGCGCCGCTGCCCCTGCGAGAGTGACCGCCGCCCCTGTAAAGACGGCGGCAGGACTCACGATCGTCAGCAGAAACCCACCGGCGACTGCCCCCAGAGCCTGTCCGAGGGTCTTGACGGTGCTCATTGCGGCCGCCGATGAGGCCACCTCTTTCGGGGTCCGAGCCAGCACCGGGATCAGGGCCGATTGGCTCGGCCGGTAAGGGGTGGACACGAACGCGTCGATCGCCAGCAGGATCAAGAGGAGGGCAAGGGGCGCGCCCGAAGCGGCCAGCAGGGCGCTGATGGCCACGAGCGTGGCTCGGGTCCCGGCGATGACGGTGAGCACTCGCCCGCTCGGGTGCCGTTCGATGTAGCGGATGTTGAAGACGCTGCCGACGGCGGCGATGAAAAGCCGGAAGCCGACCAAGCCCACCGCGACCGCGCCGTCGGCGCGAAAGGCCTCGACGGCCAACGCCGTCACATAGCTCCATTCCGCCACGGACACAGCGGCGAAGGCCAAGACCAGCCAACTGAGCGAGCGATTACCAGCGATGGCACGGAACGGAGCCGTCAGCCCGCCCGGTCCGAGGGCAGCCCGGAGACGGCCATGACGGCACCCGCCGGCGTCGACCGCTCTGTCCCCCTTCCCCCACATCCGCCCTAGGGTTACATGAGGTCCCTATGCGTGCAAGCGTGCCCCACGCTCTGACGCGGCACTCAGTCGGGACCGTCTACAACCACCCAGGGCAGGCGAGAAGGTGGGCGGGTTCCGGGCCGTGCTCGCCAATCCGAGATGCGTGCCCGTGCCTCGTGTGGCCTCAATTGCCGAGAAAGGCCAGCTGCTGCCAGGTGCCCACGTCACTTCCGTCGCCTACCGTGCAGACGAAGACGGCACCGTCCGAGTCCACATAGATCTCGCCTTTGGAGTGGTCGCCAGAGGTAGGTGCTCCGGCTGAACTGCTGGGGGCGAGGAGGAGGGGAGCGCGCCCGCCTTGGAAGTATCCGCCGATGCCATTGTCCGATCCTCCGTAAAGGCCATGCGAGGTGCTGCCGGTGGCTTGGTCAATCCCGGCCACCCCGCTTGCGCCTGCTGCTGTTGTCAGTCCGTGCACCCCGTCTGCGCCGCTGGACATTCCGAGGACTCCCGTTTCACTCGAAGAATCACCCGTAACTCCGGCGAATATGGCAGCAAGGGAACTGCGCGCCGTAGCGATCCCGTAGACGCCGCAGACATTGCTCAGGCCGATGACTCCCGGGCCGAGGGTACCGTTGTCGCCCACAACCCCGGCATGTAACGCCGTGCTGATGCCGCTCTTGCCAAAGGCAACGCCGTAGATGCCGTCGCCAGCACTGCTCAGCCCGAGGACCCCAGCTGCACTCTCGTCCGTGTCACCGACGACCCCGGCGTGCAGCCCGGTGCTGATGCCGCTCGTGCCGTTGAAAACGCCGTAGACACCGTCCCCGGCGCTGCTCAATCCGAGGACCCCGGCACCACTCCCGTCGGTGTCACCGATGACGGCCGATGGGTGGGGGGCACCACCGATCTCGCTCTTGGCACTCTGGATCCCGTAGATGGCGTTTCCCCCGCTGCTCATCCCGACCACCGCCGGTCCGGCCTTGCCATTGGTGTCCGCCACGATCGCCCCGATCACGTGCTCGAGGCCGCTGGGGGCGTAGGTCATGGCGTAGAGGCCCGCACCCGGCGCCGAGGTCTCGGTGTTCTCTAGGTTGAGCAACGCAACGCGCCTGACGGTTCCGCTGAGCGCCGTCTGATCGGAACCGGCGTTGTTGGACTCCCCGTACTTCATCGTCCCAGTCGCCGCCAGCGCCGGTTCGGCTCCCAGCAGGGTCGAGCCCAAGGCGATCCCCACACCGCCAGCTGCAGCAGCTCCGAGGATCTTGAACGCCCCGCGTCGGGAGACAGGACGGCCCCCGTCGGCGACCTCACTTTCAACATCGACCAGCAACGGCTCGGCGGTTTGGGCGCCAGCGCTCTCGAGCCGCGCGAGGCGTTGACTCAGTCGGGCGTTCTCCGCCAGGAGCTGAGCCTCGCGAATCCTTCCCTCCTCTTCGATTCTGTCCAGCCGCTCGGTCAGCTCCTTGAGAGTCAAGATGCTTGTCACTTCGTCGCTCTCGGACATCTGCGCCTCCTTCTGTGGGGATGCCGCCATCAGCCAAAGCTCGGTTGGTGAAGCCGAGGCCGTGGAGCACCCCCCCATGATGTCGAAAAAGAAAGGTAGCGCCCGTTGGCGGAGGGGCTACCGGGTGACCCAGTCCCTCAGCGCGGCAGATGGGCCTACCGACGCGAGGACGATTGTGGGCGCTCGAAGAGGCTGAGGAGGACGTCGGCGATCGCCTGGCCATCGTTGACGATGTCGAGATGATCACCCGGTCGCGCGTGGACCGGCCAGCCGAGAGCTGCGGCTCGGTCCGCGTCGGCTCGATAGCCGTCGCTGAGTAGGACGTAAGCCGCTGGACGCTCGCACCATCGCCCGGGGAGGTCGAGCGGGGTCTCGTAGAAACGGAGGGGGACCTCAGGAAGTTCGCTTTCGATGATCCGTCGTCTGTCTTCGTCGGGGACGATGGCCTCGAGGACTCCTTCCCCCCACCACTGCGACCACTTGGGCAGGATGCCATCGCTTGACATCTCCTTCAGCACCCCGAGGAAGTCACCACCGGCCAGGCAACGTCCCTCGCAGGGCGGAAGCCCGGCGTCGACGAACACGCTCAGCTGCGGCCACGATCCGAGCCTGCCGGCGATGAGGGGAAGCACGGCCCCGGCTCCGCTGTGACCGACGAGCACGACCGGCTGATCGGATGGAGCCACCTCGACGGCGGCTGCCGCGAAGCTGACTGGGTTGCCCGACACGGCCGCTGCAACCAGGTCGGGGACGGCAGGTTCGTGACCGGCTTCTCGCAGCGCCTCGGCCACCCAGCGCCAAGTTGACGGTCCGACGACTGGGCTGTGTACAAGCAGGAAGTTGATGGTCGAAGTATTCATCCTCAAGGCCCGGTGCCGCCCGTCAGCTTCCTCGGCTTCGGCGAGCTGGCGAGTGGCTTCTCGTTGTTCCCTCCTCTCGACGGTGCCCGCCGCTCAGCTCGATGAGGGCGTCGCGGTTGATGTGCTCGGCGGTCGTGGTCGCCAGGTTGCAAGCCGTGACGGCCCGAATCGTCGAGGTGCGGTTGCCTCCTTCGAGCGCCGCCCGTTCGCCGTGCAACGACCCGGCCCGTACTCGGCCACACGCTGACCGTCCACCTCCACTCGCACGACTCCGTCCAGGACCAAGAAGAGCTCGTCGCCCGGCTTGCCCTGCTCCGTGATCGTTGCTCCTGCCTTCAGCTTCCTGATCTTCGGCTTCGCCCTGCCTCTCATCAGCTGCAGCGAGAGCCGGCGCTCCAGGGCTGACTCGACTTCTGCCGTGAGCGCCGGAGAGTCCTCGTCGCCCCACGGGCTGTGCCTTCCGAACGCATGCCGGTACCAGGTGGAAAATTCGATCGTCCTGGCGCACTAGCCGACGGGAGGCTGTGTCCAATCGGGCACGACGAAACCCGATTCGTACGCAACGACGACGGCCTGCACGCGGTCACGCAGGCCGAGTTTTGTCAGAATGCGACCTACATGCGTCTTGACCGTGCTCTCTTCGACCACAAGCGAGCTGGCGATCTCGGCATTGGATAGGCCTTGCGCCATAAGGCGAAGCACGTCACGCTCGCGGTCTGTCAAGCTCGCCAGCTGCCCGACCTCCGGCGGGCGCCTACGAGACTCGACGAAGTCCTGGATGAGCCGTTTGGTGATGCTCGGGTCGATGAGGGCGTCCCCGAAAGCCGCGCTGCGAACAGCACCGATCAACTGCTCGCTCGGCGAGTCCTTCAGAAGGAACCCACTGGCGCCCAACTTCAACGCTTCGAACACGTACTCGTCCAAGTCGAAGGTGGTGAGCATGACGACGCGAGCCGGGGTTTCGGCGATGATTCGGCGCGCGGCCGTCAGCCCGTCCATGTTCGGCATCCGGATGTCCATCAGCACGACATCGGGAAGGAGCTCGCGGGCCAGAGCGAGGCCCTCAGCGCCGTCACCCGCTTCTCCGACGACCCGGATTCCCGGCTCTGCGTTCAAGATGACTTTGAATCCAGCTCTCAACAAGCGCTGGTCATCGACAATGAGTACGTCGATCTGCCCCGTATTGTCCGGCACTATCGCACCTCCGTGAGCTTCGCAGGAGCCATCAAGGGCAACACCATCCGCACAATCCAACCGCCGGCGGCGCTGGGGCCGGCGGACAGGGTGCCACCCGCCGCCTCGATGCGCTGGCGCATGCCGAGGAGGCCGTTGCCTCCACCGGTTGACGCCAAGCTCGTCCTTCGGGTGACGGCGGCACGGTTCTCGACGCGGAGCTCGAGAGTGCGAGCGCTGGCGGATGCGGCCACCTCGACCTCGGCTCCAGGCGCATGCTTGACGGCATTCGTCAGGGCCTCTTGGACAACGCGGTACATGAGATGGCACTCTCGCTCGGTCAACTGGTCGAAGTCCTCGGCCAGGCGGCAACGCACAGGCGCTCCGGAGGCGCGCACGCGCTCCACAAGACCCTCGATCAATTCCATGCCGGCGCCACGCTCGGAACCTGGGTCGGCAAGGAAGGCGATGAGGCGGTCGATGTCGCCACCGGCTTGTCGGGCCGCATCCGCGATGAAACGCAGAGCAGCCGCGGCTCCGTCCGGGTCAACTGTAGCTACCCGTTGCCCGGCTTCTGCCTGCACGACCGTGAGGCTGATGCAGTGGGCAACGATGTCGTGAAACTCGTGGGCGATCCGCATGCGCTCGCGGCGGACGGACTCCGTCACGAAGAGCTCTTCTTCCTCCTCGAGTTCGGTGGCACGCGCCCGGAGCAGGGCCGCGGCGCGCTGGTGCGAGCCGATGAGACAGCCGGCAACAAGGGAGCCAGTCGCGACAACCGCCGGTAACGGGTTGAACCCCCCGGTGCTCGTCACCTCGACACCGATGACGAGAGCCGCCAAGCCCAACAGCGACCACCGGAGCGGCGGCTTGGCGCCCAAGGTGTAGGAGAACATGGCGAGGGCGATACCCATCGGGACGGGTGCAGCCGTGTCGTTCAAGGCCGCGAGGCTGCCGCCAGACACCGCCGCCAAAGCCAAGACAGCGGCCGCCATCGTGGCGACGAGGACGGGCTGGCGCCGGCGGAAGGCCACGAGGGCGCAGAAGGCGATGGCGCAGACGGAGCCAGGAGTCTTCGCCAGATCGTGCGCGGCCACAAGGGCAGCAAGTGCCGCCGCCGACAGCGCCGCGGCAACGAACGCATCGAGTGAACTGCTCCGGATTGAGAGGCGTCTCGGCATCGTTCGGCTCCTCAAGCCGCCACACCGAGGGGAAGCCGCACTACGGTCTGCCGGCGGCCTCCCCTGAGGTCGGTGACGAGGGAACCTCCGTGCAGGGCCGCCCGTTCCATTGCGGCCGAGAGGGCGGCTCGGCACTCGGCGCCCCGGACGCTCAGCCCGGACACGCGGATCTCGATCGCCTCCGAACCGAGCGTGACCTCTACGTCTCCGTCGGCATCGGTCTCGCCGACGAGCGTCAACAGCAGATACTCGACAATCCGGAACCCGGCCAGCTCGAGCCCAGGCGACAGAGATCGAGCCTCTCCCTTCACTTCGAGGCGGATCGGAGCAAAGCGAGCTTGGGCAAGCAGGCTGTCAAGTTGGGCGAGAACCGGTTGCGGTGCGGTGGGTGTGGACTTCATCGTGCGTACTACGTCGCGCATGTGGGTCAAGGTGGCGCGGCCGATCTCTTGGATTTCGGCGAAGGCTGCTTCGACCTGGCTCGGCACGGTCCCGAGAGCGGCCTGGCCGGCCGCGGCCGCGGTCGCGATCGCCTGAACCTGAGTGTGCAAGAAGCCGTCGAGATCTCGGGAGATGCGTTGCCGGTCAGCTTCGACCGCCAGCCGGGCGTTGACGTCCCGTTGCGCTTCGAGCGCCAAGGTCTTGTCGTGCAGGGCCGAAACCGTGGCTCGATTCCAGCTGAGCATCGCTCCGAGCCCGAGGAAGACAAGGCCGATGGGGGCAAGGAGCAAGGCCTTCCTTGCTGGAGCCAGCTGCGGGTCGGAGGCCGCTTGGGCGGCGATGTCGGCGGCGACGAGAACGGCCCCAAGCAAGCGCTGCCAGCCGGCGCAGCGGTTCCCGATGGAGAAGGCCACGATGAAGATCGCCGGCAAGGCGGCACCGCAGCGGACGTAGCTGCCGACCCACCACCAGTTGACGAGGACGCCCAGTAGGAGTGCCGTCGCCGTCCCGAGCGGGTACCGGCGGGCGGCGACGACGGGCAAGGTCATCAACAACGCTGCGGCCACGCCGGCGGGTCCGCCGTCCAGCCTGTGCCCGCCGCTCACGCCGAACACGACGAGCACTGCGATGCCCGCAGAGAGCAACACCGCCACCGCGATGTCGGCTAGGCCCACACCGTCCAAGCCGAGCAAGGGTCCCCGCATGATCCGACCAACGCTTGCCGTCATGGCCGCAACACCTCCAGTAGCCTCACACCTTCCTCGATGCCCTTCAACCGGTGCTCACCCCGATCGGCGAAGGAGAAAGAATCTCGATCGATGATCGGGGGCAGGCTGGCCGATACGAGGACCTCATCTGGTCCAGCGGCGGCCTGCACGCGGGCGGCTAGATGAACGGCGATGCCCGTCACATTCCCGTCGCACAGCTCGACGATTCCAGCATGCAACCCGGCGCGTATCTGCATGTCCAGCGTGGAACCAACTTCGGCGACCATGTCCAGGGCGGCACGCACGGCCGGTTCGGGGCGGTCGAAGATGGCCAGCATGCCGTCTCCGGCGAAGTCAATCAGCCGACCCCCGGATCGCTCGACGACTTTGCGGGCGAGGACGTGGTGCCCCGCCAGCTGGCGGGACCACTGGACGTCTCCCACTGTCGCCGCGTGGCGAGTCGAGTCGACAATGTCGGTGAAGAGCACCGTGCGGAGCGCTCTGTGGAAGCGCCCCTCCTCCGGCACCGTCGGCACTGCTCTGACGGAGGCTGCGAAGGCGGCAAGGAGCGCCGGCTCGCAAAGGAACGGGCGCCCGACGACGCAATCTCCTGCCGTCACGACGAAAGTCGGCGGTTCCATGCCGGCGAGAGCCGAATCAAGGGCGCCCTGCCCCGCCGGGTCGAGGCTGACGGCAGCGGCGCCGGCGAAGACATCGGGGTAGGTAGCTGCTCCGAGGAGCGCGATGACGGCCGTGTCCTCGAGTCCGACGAGAACCGGCCGGCCCGGAATGAGCATCCTCGAGAGCTTGGCGACCTCGTGGGCAATGGAGGCGGGACCGAAGTCCGCTGCCGTCGTAGGCGCCGGAATGACGCCCAGCACGACAAGGCGCGTGCCGAACGCGATCTGCTCGGCGTCCTCCCAGAACTCTGGTTCGTCCGTCAGCTCGTTGAAGAGGGCGAGGTTCTCGTAGTACCCCGTCACTTCCTCGCCTGCGGCAGCGATCCTCGAGAGCGCCCGCCGGCCGAGCAGAAGGACGAGAGCATCCTCCGAGTCGCCTTCGGACATATAGGGAACATGGAAGCCGTCACGAGCCCTCATGAGCTGCACCTTGGTCCCGGTCACAAAAGTAACCGTAAGCAACGGCGCGCTCGATGTCGTCTACCGCCATGGGGATCTACAACCGGGCGGCATCCTCCTCAAGTAGTACGCGGGCGGGCCGCCCGGCTCAGGCCCCGGAGTCGAGCTCCTCGGCCGGCTTGTCGCCCTCGAAGAGGTCCGCCTTGTCGTATGACTCTCCCCCGCGGATCCTCGCCCGCCGTCTGGCTACGGCCGTAGAGAGGCTGCTGAAGGCGGCCTGAGCGCCGGCCGGGCTGGCGGTGAAGTTCTGCGTGTTGCCAGCGGCGTAGCCGATGTGGCCGCCTTCGGCATACGAGTCCTGGTTGGCGCCGAGGTAGACGAAGGTCCAGCCGATCTCCTCCCGCTTCTTGACGAGGTCGAACAGCTTCGCCCGGTCGTACTCACGGCTCTGGTTCTCCTGTCCGTCGGTGAAGGTGATGAACAGGATCTCCTCTTCTGGCTCGCCGGCGTTCCGCCGCGCCTCGGCGCGGATCGTGGCGTCGGCGATCGTGTGGCCCATGGCGTCGTACAGGGGTGTGCCACCCCGGGGTACGAAACTGCCCGCCGTGAGACGAGGTACTTGAGCGATGGGCGTGGCCTCGGCGAGGACCTCGTGGGCTTCCTGGGAGTCGAATTGGATCAACGTCAGGAGGGCATCGGCACCGTCGGCTTGCTGGTTGGCGAGGAAGGTGTTGAAGCCACCCACGACGTCACTGGCGATCGAGGCCATCGAGCCAGAGCGATCAAGGACAAAGTAGATGTGGAGGTTCGTGGCATCGGTCATTCGTTTCGCTTCCTTTTGTTCGGTGGGGAGGCGGCAAGGCCGCGCTCGAGGACAAGCCGGATCGTGTCGCTCATGGCGAGGCCCTGCTCGTTGCCGACCTCGGCGAGCCTGCGAAGAAGATCGTCCGGCAGGCGGACGCTGACGAGGCCGCTGGTGGTGTTCCGCTTGGCGCGGGAAGCCACAGCGAAGTACTGCGAGGGTGTCTGGCGCTCCGTCATAATGCCAGTGTAGTACACATGTAAGACATATCGAGCGCGACCTCCGGAGGTATGCTGTTGTCGGCGGATCCCTCAGCCTCCTTCGGCCCAGGAGATGATGCGCTCTGGAGTGATCGTCACGATGGTCCGCAGTGCTGGCCAATCATCGATGTAGGCCTCGACCTGCTCCCTTCGGACGTATCGTTCGGTGATCGCCCGGATTTCGTCAACAACAGCTGGATCGTCTCCGCTCACCGTTGCAAGCCCGCGGATGACCACCGCTGGGTACGGGGGCTCGAAGGTCTGGACCGAAAAGGCCACACGCGGATCGCGCTTGGCGTTGCGAACCCACTGGCGCGTGTCGGTCGTCCAGATTTTCACCGATGTGCCGTCCCAACGGAACCAGACCGGTGTCAGATTCGGCCAGCCGTCACGGCGTGACGTGCCGACCACCCCGAGGGGAGTCGGGAAGGTCTGGGCGAGGAATGCCTCGAGCTCGCCTGCCTCCATGTTCACGTTCGGTCCTCCGTCGCTCGTCCCAGCGTTGCTCCTGTCGTGGCAACGAGCACTCGCGATCGCCGGTCTGTCTGGTTGAGGAGCTGGTAGCCGACGCCGGCCGGCACGAAAAAGGCGTCCAGATCGCTCAGCTCCGCCCAGACGTTGTCGCTAGGGACGTAGACGTGCGTCTTGCCATGCTCGACGAAGAGCAGCGTGTCTGAAGGGTGACACAGCGGGTCGCTGCGCCGGGCACCGGCGAGCTCCACGACCGCCACTGTGAGCATCGGTGTGGAGGCGAGGACCGAGGCCAGGAGCTGGCGTTCGGATCCGAGGATCGCCCGCAATGAGCTCGTTTCGTCGACGAGGTCGATCCGCTCGGTCCCGGCGCTGCGGTGCTCGGGGAAACGCCCGACGAGCTCAGCGTCCATCTCGAGCTCGCGCTCGGGTCGGGTGCCCGCCGTCGTCTCGGTGGCCCGATCGGCCGAGAAGCTCAACCACTCGATGACGCGCAGCTCGCTGTCGGCGAAGTTGTAGCCGTAGTGCCAGCTCATGCGACCGAAGGCCACCGCCTCGCCCGCTTCGGCCACGCGGATCTCACCGTTGGTCGGGTTGTGGATCGTGTACTGCCCGGCGAGCACGTACTGGCACTCCTGGGCGTCGTACCTCGGCATCCACTCGTCGGACACCTTGAAGCTCCCGCCGGGAGGCATCGAGAAGACGATGACCACGAGCCGCTGCGTCCTCCAGTACACCCAGTCGCTCACAAAGCCCGACGTCTCGTCTCCCCAGCGCACCCGCGGCACCACCGCGTGCATGATGGCGTGAGCCTGCGGTGACGGATTCGACGCCCCCACCTCGTTGGCCATGGTGTCCCGCCTTCTCAGTCGAACCAGAAGTACTTGAACTCGAAGTTTGACAGGGGCAGCTCCTTGCCCGGTTGGACACCGTGGAGCTTCGAGGCGTGGGCGTCGATGAACGGTGTGAAGTAGGGGATGATGTAGCCACCCTCATTCCACTCGATGGTCTGCATCTCGTGAATCAGCTCACGCTGCAGCGTGGGGTTCAGAGTGGCGAGAGCCTGTGCATACAGCGAGTCGAATTGCGGGTTGGCAAAGTGGTTCTCGTTGAAGGGGGCGGTCGGGACGCTCGACTCGCCGGCCATCGTGAGGTAGTAGAGCGACTCCCATTCGTCCTGCGAGAAGGTCCACTTCAGGTAGTTGGGACCGAAGAAGTCCGTCGGTGTGACCTGCTGCAGGTTCACCGTCACGCCGGCGCTCTTTGCCTGCTGGGCGAAGACGGTGGCCGCCTGCACGGTGCCGGCGTTGATGGCGGACGTGACGAGCTGCACCTGTAGGCCGTCGTGCCCGGCCGCCGCCAGGAGCGACTTCGCCATGTCGATGTCCTGCACCCGCTGGGGCATCGAGTGGTCGTAGTCGGGGTCGAGGATGGCGTAGAGATCGTTGCCGAGCAGCCCGTAGCCGTCGAAGATGAGCTCGCGCATCTGCGGACGGTCGACGATGTAGCGCATCGCCTGGCGCACCCGGACGTCGTTGAACGGAGCGACGTCGACCCGCATCGTGAAGGGAGTGATCTGGCCGCCGTCGGCGATCACGACCGGCACGTTCTGCGATCGGAGCGAGTTGACCGATTGGGCAGAGAGGGCGTCGATGACGTCCACCTGTCCCGACAGCAGCGCGTTGATCTGGCTGGTCTCGTCGGGGAAGTCAGTGATGACCACCTGGTCGAGGTAGGGCAGACCCGCCTCCCAGTAGTTCTCGTTCTTGACGAAGACGCTCTCCTCGCCCGGAGTGAAGCTCTTGTACTTGAACGGACCGGTCCCGATGGGGTTCTTCGGGTCATAGCCGACGGGGACGATGTAGTAGTAGTAGTTGCAGAGCACCTGCACGAAGGGCGAGAAGGGCGAGCGGAAGGGGAACATCACCGTCCGGTCATCGAGCTTCCTGAGGTGCTGTACGTCGAGGAGGGACATCTGGGGTGCCCCCGGCAACCCCAGCTTCATGATGCGCTGAAAGCTGAAGATGACGTCGTCGGCGCTGGCGGTCTTCCCGTCGTGGAACGTGACCCCGGGTCGGAGCCTCATGACCCACTCGGTGGCGGTGGGGTTCGGGGTGATCTCCTCCATGAGGGAGAGTTGCGGGCGCCCGTCGAGGTCGAATTGCACCGGCGAGTTGTACAGCTGGACGACCCGAGCGAAGTCGACGACCTGAATGGGCGCTTGCGCATCGAGCGTGTCGCTCGAGGTTCCCCCCGTGATGGCGGCGCGCAACGCCCCACCGGGGCGTGGTCGGGCCGCCGTGCCCGCTCCGGTCTTCTGCGCGGCGGCGCTCCCGCCGCAGGCGGCGAGCGCCCCGCCACTGGCCAGCAACCCGGCGGCCGCTCCGCTCAGCTTCAGGAAATCCCGCCGGGAGTGGGTTTCAGATAGTGGCATGATGCTCCTCCTTCTGTGGCGATGACTGCTGGGCTCGCGGCGATTCGTGCTCCGTCGTCTGACGGATCAGGTGCTCGACGCAACGGAGGGCATTCGCGCAGATCGTCGCCGTCGGCGCCATCGGCCCCGACGTGACGAAGACGCTCCCGTCGAGCACGAGAAGGTTCGGGACGTCGTGGCACCGGCCGAAGCGGTCGACGACCGAGCTGGCGGGGTCGTCGCCCATGCGGGCCGTGCCGAGCAGGTGCCACCCCCAGGCCGACCAGTCGAGGTTGAGCGTCTCGAGCGCCCCGGCGGCCAGGTGCGCCTCCCTCGCCCGCTCCATCTGCCAGGCGAGGTTGGCCCGCCCGTCCGCGTCGATGCGGAAGTGGATCTTGGGGGCGGGGATGCCGTCGGCATCGGTCAGTTGCCCGGAGATGCTTACGTGGTTCTCCTTGCTCGGCAGGTCCTCGATGCCGACCCCCCAGTGGAAGGCGTGTCCGAACGTGCGCTCGCGCAGGTCGTGGTGGCCCACCCCCCACCGATCCTCGAATGGTCGCTCGTCGAAGTAGCGGAGCAGCCGTATCGGGCCGCCGTGGGCGAGGGTGTCCCATTGGGCGCCCCGCGGGAAGCCGCGAGACTCGTCTGAGTCGGCGAACTCGAGGGAGAGGAGCGGTGTCCCGGCCGGGCCTACCCAGCTGCGCAGCTCGTCCTCGTAGACACCGAGGACGCTCGCGTACGGGTGGAGCATGAGGCGCCGCCCGACGAGACCGGAGGAGTTGGCGAGCCCGTCCGGAAAGGCACGCGACTTCGACAGGAGGAGGAGTCGGGGAGTCCCGATGCCGTTGGCCGCAAGGATGACGACGTGGGCGCGCTGGCGCTGTTCCAACCCATGGCGATCGACGTAGACGAC
>DASPSK010000506.1:0-3473 GCA_035623975.1 Acidimicrobiales bacterium
CCACCACGTCCTCTACAACGTGGCCGATCTCACCCCGTTCCTCCAGGCGCTGACGGACCATGCCCGTCGACGGGTCGTCGTGGAGTTGACCGAGCGCCACCCGTTGAGCGGGCTCGCGCCTTTATGGCTGGCGATCCACCGGCTCGAGCGACCGAGCCGACCCACGGCGTCCGATGCCGTCGATGTGGTGAGGGAGCTCGGGTACGACGTGCACGTCGCACGGTTTGCTCACCGTTCGCTCTGGGACAGCGCCCCCCTCGAGGAGCGTGTGGCCTTCGCTCGCCGGCAGCTCTGCGTCGGACCGGAGCACGACGCCGAGATCGCCGGCTTCTTCGAGGCAGCAGGCTCCGACACTCGCCGCGAGCTCGTCACCCTGTGGTGGGATCCGGGCGCGCCGGCAAGGCCGGGTCCGTAGACCCGCTCAACCCATCTGGACCGCTCAATCCATCTGGACCGCTCAGCTCGTCTCGGACGCTCAGCTCGTCTGGGCCGCGGGGGTCGGCACGCCCTCGAATTCGGCGGAGGCGTCGGCATCGGGCTGGGCGGCCTCGTTGAAGGCGGCGCCGCTCAACTCGTCCGCCTTGCTGAAGGCGGCTTCGAAGGCCTCTGTGGCGTGCGACATGGCTGCGTCGTGGTCGCGCAAGGCTGTCTGCAAGTGCTCTGCACGCAGCTGCGAGGCTTCCAGTACGGCGACCTCGTACCCATTGACTGCGTCGCGCAGACTGGTCGCCCGCTCGACGCCGGCCCGATAGATCGATTCGGCTCTCTAGGCCCCCGCCGTCTTGATGGCTTGGGCCCTCTCCGTGGCGCTCTGGGCCGCCACCTCCGCGGCGCGCAGCGCCTCCTCATGAGCGCGCTGAGCGGCGGCAAGCTCCTCTTGATATGCCTGCTCGACGGCGCGAGCGGCCACGTCCTCGGCTCTTTGCAGGAGGCTCCCATAGCGTTCCTCGGCTGCCCGAGAGGCGGCCGCTCGGGCAGCTTCGGCCTCCCGCAGCTGCTCGTCGTGCTGCTGGGTCAACCGCTTCAGGGCTTCGGCGCGCGCCACCGTCGCCGTACGGATGATGTCTGCCCGGTCCACGGTCGCCTTGCGGACAAGCCGAGCCCGGGCGAGCTCCGCGGAGGCCACCTCGTCCGCCGCAAGGAGGGCCTCGTCGCGCGCCTGCTCGGCAGCTCGCATCGCCTCGTCCTCGGCCTGGGCTCCGGTATCCAACCGTATGACGTTGCTTTTCATGTCGCTCCTTCCCTCGAAGCGCTCGCGCCTGCGTGGAATAAGCCGGCAGCCCATCACATGCCCGCGGCCCCCATCTGAGCGCCTCGGATGACCAGATGCAAGGGCGGAAGGGGGATCTTCTCCTCGCAAGTCGAATCCTCCCGCGCCAACGACCATCCTGGCCGAGGTCAGGCGATGGCCGTCCCGACGATTGGCGGTGTCGGGGCTGCGGGCTCTTGCCAACATGTGCCAGCGCGGCCCCCTTGGTCGGCCTGCCCGACATCTCGTGGTTCTGCAAGTGTGCTCTTGTGCAAAGCGGTCGGGTCCCATGCGTTCCCACGTCGGGGCGACGCCGCCGCCCGCACGGCGCCGTCGTTTCCTTCGGGCGGGCGCGCGAGCGACCACCGATGGTGATGATGTGTTCCCCGGCTGATGGGAGACTCGAGTGAAGTTCGGCATCTTCTACGAGCACCAGCTGCCCCGGCCCTGGCGGGAGGACAGCGAGCGGCAGCTCATCAACGACGCCCTCGAGCAGATCGAATTGGCCGACAAGCTCGGGATCCAGTACCTCTGGGAAGTCGAGCACCACTTCCTCGAGGAGTACTCCCACTCGAGCGCTCCCGAGGTGTTCCTGGCGGCCGCGAGCCAGCGCACGCGGCAGATGCGGATAGGTCACGGCATCATCCAGACGGCACCGGCCTACAACCATCCGGCCCGGACGGCCGCGCGCGTCGCCATGCTCGACCTCGTGTCAAACGGGCGGGTCGAATTCGGGTCGGGCGAGTCGTCCTCCGAGGCGGAGCTGGGCGGGTTCAGGATCGACCCGGCCATCAAGCGGGAGGCATGGCTGGAAGGGCTCGAGATCGCCATCCGCTGCATGACCGAAACGCCCTTCGGCGGCGTGGACGGCCGCTTCGTGCAGATGCCCCCGCGCAACGTCATCCCCAAGCCCGTTCAGCGTCCCCATCCCCCCCTTTGGGTGGCCTGCAGCCGCCGGGACACGATCCTGCTGGCGGCCGAGAAGGGGATCGGAGCGCTTAGCTTCGCCTTCATCGAGCCTGAGGACGCCAGGAAGTGGGTGGACGATTACGAGGCAGTGCTGCGGGACAAATGCGTCCCGGTCGGGCTCGCAGTCAATCCTCAGGTCGCCTGTGTGTCTCCGATGATGTGCGCGGCGGACGAGGACGATGCCATCGCCCGCGGTCTCGAAGGGGCCAACTTCTTCGGTTACTCGCTGGCCCATTTCTACGTCTTCGGCGACCACGTGCCCGCGGGCACGAACGTCTGGGAGGAGTTCCGTGAGCGACGCGAGAAGATGGGTTACTCGCCGGCAGCCGCCCTCGCCAAGCGGATGGAAACTCTCGGCGCCAAGGTGGGCTCGGGGGATGCGACCGGGTTGCGCGGTGCCACGGGCACGCCGGCTCAGTTGCGCGAGTTTCTCCGGCGCTATGAAGCGGCCGGGGTCGACCAGCTGATCTTCGTCATGCAGGCAGGCAAGAACCGCCACGAGCACATCATGGAGTCGATCGAGCTGTTCGGCGCCCACGTCCTGCCGGAGTTCGTCGAGCGCGACGAGGCGGCCAGCGCCGCCAAGGCCGCCAGGTTGGCACCTGTCATCGAAACTGCCTTGGCCCGTCGGGAGCGCCATGACCCGACGATGCCGCCGGGCTACGTGATGAAGGCCATTCCCAAGCAGATGGTGGAGGCGATGCAGAACGAGCCGGCTCAGCAGTGGCTCGAGGCGCTTGCCGACAAGCAGGCTGCCGGGGTGGAGGACGAGGAGTTTCGCCGGCTGGTGGACGGGTAGGTCACCGTTTCCGACTACCGCGCGTGAGAAGATGGCATGAGATGCCCACGCAGCGTGAGAAGATGCACGCTGTGGAACTTGCTAGGAGTGACTTTGTGACTGAAGATTCGCGGTTGGATCTCGAGTTGATCGCCGAAGAGGCGTCATCCGACTTGGCAGCCACGGCGTCGGAAGCGGTGCCATGGCTGGACGTTCCCCGCATCCTGAAGGGCGATTCGATCCAGATGGCCTTCCAGCCCATCGTGAACCTCGGATCGCGGGAAACCATCGGCTATGAAGCTCTGGCGCGCTTTCCTGAGGAGGAGATCGTCTCGCCGCAGAGCTGGTTCGCGGCCGCGGCCGCCCAGGGGCTCGCCGAGGAGCTCGAGTTGCTGGCCGTGGCATCGGCCCTCTCGCAGCTCGACGACCTGCCTGCAGGCGCCTTTGTGTCCTTGAACGTGTCGCCGGTCACGGCGG
>DASPSK010000002.1:0-2897 GCA_035623975.1 Acidimicrobiales bacterium
GAGGTCGGCGACCTCGAGCGTCGGAACAGTGGCCCGCGTGACGGCGACGAGGCGGACTCCGTTGGCCGGCAGGGCGTCGCTGATGCGCCGGCCCGCCCAGGCGAAGGGGAGCGGCCGCTCCACGAGGTGCAGGTGGCCCGAGCCGTCCGACCAGGCGAAGGTGTTCGATCTCGGCAGAATGCGGCGAAAGACCTGGTCGATGGTCCAGCTCACGCTCGGCACGGTCGGGATGCCGAGACGTTGGAAGATCTCGGCCCGGCGCGGGTCGTAGATGCGGGCGACCACGTTGGGGATGTCGTAGCTCTCGCGGGCGATGCGGGCCGTCAGGATGTTGGAGTTGTCCCCGCTCGTCACCGCCGCCAGGGCGTCGGCGTGCTCGGCGCCGGCCACCTCGAGGTGCGTCCGGTCGAAGCCGAAGCCCACTACTCTCTGGCCGCTGAACCCCCAGGGCAGCCGCCGGAAGGCAGCCGGCTGCTTGTCCACGATGGCGACGCTGTGGCCCTCGCGGGCAAGCCCAGCCGCCAGCCCCGAGCCGACACGGCCACAACCGACGATGATGACGTGCATCGCCCTCATCCTTCCGGATCAGGTGGTGGTGTACAAGGCAATGCGATCTCCGGCGGGCGCGATAGCACGAAGCAGGCCAAGATAGCCGGGTGAGCTCAACGCCTCCGCAGGTCGGCAGCACCCCGGTTGCCGCCGCCTACGTGCTCCCGGAGCCGCTCTCCTACCGCTTGAAGAGGTGGCTCCTTGGGGAGCCGCTCATCACGGAGCGTCTCTCCGAGGAGCGCCTCAGCAAGGTGCTGGCCCTCGGTGTGCTCGCCCCCGATTGCATCTCGTCTACCGCCTACGGCAGCGAGGAGATGCTCAACATCCTCATCCCCTACTTCGGCCTGGCTGCCTTCAGCCTGTTGCTGCCGATCACCTTCACCGTGCTCGTGGTGCTGTTCTTCGTGACGTTGTCGTACCGCGAAGTCGTCATGGTCTACACCAAGGCCGGCGGCTCCTATGTCGTCGCCCGCGACAACTTCGGCCCCCGCGTCGCCCAGATCGCCGCCGTCGCCCTCATCATCGACTACATCGTCACCGTCGCCGTGCAGACCTCGGCCGGCACCGATGCCCTCACGTCCGCCTTCCCCACGCTGAAGGGCGGGACCGTCCCGATCACCATCGGTGTCGTGCTCGTTCTCACCTACGGGAACCTCCGCGGCATCAGGGAGGCGGGTAGGTCCTTCGCGTTGCCGACGTATCTGTTCATCGCCTCGACCGGCTCGCTCGTGGTCATCGGGGTCGTGCGTAGCCTGCTCGGACAGCTGCACGCCCACCCGATCCCCCATCCTGGCCTCAACGGCCCCGTCAGCATCGGCACCCACAGCTCCGCCCTTTTGCTGGCGGCATCGGTCTTCATCATGATGAAGGCGTTCGCCAACGGCGGCTCGTCCCTCACCGGCCTCGAGGCGATCTCCAACGGAGTGGCGAACTTCAGGGAACCCACGGGTCGCAACGCCCGCCGCGTCCTCGTCCTCATGTCGCTCACCCTCGGCTCGCTCGTCCTCGGTGTCTCCTACCTTGCCCACGTCACCCATGCGGTTCCCTACGTGCTCGGCTCGCCGTCGGTGCTGTCGCAGGAGGCGAAGTACGTCTTCGGGACGGCGGCGGTGGGGAGGGTGGGCTTCTTCCTCGTGCAGGCCGCCACGATGCTCATCCTCTACACGGGCGCCAATACGAGCTTCAACGGGTTCCCGAACCTCACGAGCTTCGTTGCCCAGGACGCCTACCTGCCACGGCGGCTCACGCGGCGCGGTCACCGGCTCGTCTTCTCGAACGGCATCATCATCCTCGCCATCGTCTCGATCGCCCTCATCTACGCCACTCACGCCAACTTGAGCTCGCTCGTGGCCCTCTATGCCATCGGGGTGTTCACGGGCTTCACGATGGCCGGCTCCGGCATGGTCAAACACCACCTGACGTACCATGAGCCCGGGTGGCGCTACAAGATCTGGATCAACGGCTTCGCCGCCCTTCTCTCGGCCCTCGTGGTCGCCATCTTCGCCGTCACGAAGTTCACCGAAGGAGCCTGGCTCGTCGTCGTCCTCTTCCCGATCCTCGTGTTCGTGCTCATCCGTTTGCACAGGCAGTACGAGGAGGAGACGGCCGAGCTGGCGGCGAACGCACCCAAGGCGGCGGTCGTCCCCGTGCTGCGTCGGCACGTCGTCATCGTGCTCGTCGAGCGCCTCGACCTCGCCACTGCCCGTGCGCTTCAGTACGCCCGCACGCTGTCGCCTGACGAGCTGCGGGCCGTCCACTTCGTGCTCGACACGGCCGTCGCCCACGAGCTCGAGGACGAGTGGAGCCGGCTCGGGCTCAACCGCTTCCCCCTCGACATCGTCGAGTGCCCGGACCGGCGTCTGGAGCAGGCGGTGATGGAGCTCGTGGCCGAAGCGGCCGAAGACGGTCAGACCGAGGTGAGCGTGGTTCTGCCCCGGCGGGGATTCGACAGCTACTGGCAGCGGGTCCTCCACGACCGCACCGCCGACCACATCGCCGCCCACGTCAGCCAGCTCCCCAATGCCAATGCCACCATCATCCCCTTCCCGCTGGGCAAGCGCCGCAAAACCCTCGTACCGTGGATGGCCGGCGGGATCGAGCGGACGCCCCCCGAACGGCACGATGACGGCGGAGGCCACCACCGCGTCCGCGTACCGGTGCACCCGTGGGGGATGGCCGGTGGCGCACGAGGTGACGGCGGCCCGGCTGCCCCCAAGGGGCGTCGCCACGGCGAGGGCCGGCCAGCCGGCCGCGGGACGCAGGCGGGCGACGATCAGCCCGGGACGACCCCGATCCGGGAGCTGCGGCCGCGGCAGCGGGCGCGCGTCGCCGGGCGAGTCAGGGCTGTC
>DASPSK010000054.1:0-3663 GCA_035623975.1 Acidimicrobiales bacterium
CGGCGAAGTACCAGGCCAGACCGCCGAAGATGAACATGTCGGCCACGCGGTCGGCGACCGAGTCGAAGAAGGCCCCCCGTTTTGACGACGTCCCGGCTGCTTTGGCGACGGCGCCGTCGAGGGTGTCCATGAGACCGCCGACGGTGAGGAGCACGATCGCGAGGTAGAGGTACCCGAGCCCGATGACCGCCCCGGTGAGGCCGGCGAGCAGAATGCCGAGAAACGTTACGTGATCGGCCTTGACTCCCATTCTGACCAAGCGAGGACCGATCGCCTTGAGCGTGCGGACAAAGGAGCCAGAGGTGGTGCCGTCGGGCTCGAGGGCGGACAGCACCGTTGCCTCCGGCTCGGGTGCAGGGGTGTCCTCCTCGGTGGTGACAGCGGCAGGCCCCTCCTCCTCGTCCAACTCCGACGAGCCGTCCTCGTGGCCTCGGCGGCCGTCGATCATGCTGTGCCCGGCACCGTAGGGCTGGACGCGTCCAGAGGACGGGCAGAACATCTGTCACCAGCCATAAAACGAGGTTACCAAAATACCTGCGAGTAATCGGGACTGACGACCGGCTGAGCCCGACGAGAACGTGTGCACCCCGACGAGGACGATGGCGCCGACGCCGGGCCGCGGAGAGGGAGAACCGCGAAGGCTCCCCCTCTCCTCCCTGGCCGCGTGCGACGGGTGACGGGCCTCGTCGGACACACTGCGCCAGGGATGGGGCGCCGAGGGTATTCATCGGCGCCCGTGTACTAGTCAAGCATGTGTTGCTCTTGTGTTCAACGATTCAAGAGTTGACATTGTGATCCGTCATGCCAGAGTGGCCATTGTGGGTGAAGGGAGGTCGGCTGACGAAGTCGTCACGGCGTCGCCGGCAAGGACCGAAGTCGAGGTCGTCATCGCATCGCCGGGCATCCGAGCCCGGCTCTGCTCGCCGCGGCTACCGCAGATAGGCTCGGGCGCCGAGCGACCCGATCGTGCCCGCAGGGGGTGCGAACAGGGTGCGCCGAGGAGGTGTCTCCGGTGGCCACTGTGTCGTCTGCGCAGATCCGCAATGTCGCGCTCGTCGGTCACGGCGGAGCCGGCAAAACCACGCTCGCTGAATCCTTGCTCGTCTGCTCCGGCGCACTGAACAGGGCCGGACGCATTGAAGACGGTACGACGGTCTCGGACTTCGAGCCGGAGGAGGTGAAGCGACACATCTCGGTCTCCCTTGCCATGGCACCGGTGCAGATGGGCGAGTTCCGCATCAACGTGCTCGACACGCCCGGCTATGCCGACTTCGTGGCGGAGATGGAGGCCGCCCTCTCGGTCGCCGATTTGGCCGTCGTGGTCGTGAGCGCAGTCGAGGGCGTCGAGGTGAACACCGAAACGGCTTGGCGGGTGGCCGCCGAGCTGGGCTTGCCCCGGCTCGTGTACGTGAACAAGCTCGACCGTGAGCGAGCTGACTTCGAGCGCACCCTCGAGCAGCTGCGCGATCGCTTCGGTGCGGGCATCGCCCCCCTGGAGCTGCCGATCGGCCACGAGGCGGACTTTCACGGCGTGGCCGACCTGTTGACCGACACGGCGATCACCTACGACACGGGAGCCCCGAAGACGGGCGAGATCCCCGACGACATGTCCGAGCTCGAGCACCGCGTGCGCGACGCCCTCGTGGAGGGCATCGTCGTCGCCGACGACGATCTCATGGAGCGTTACCTCGAGGGCGACATCCCTTCGACAAAGGAGCTGGAGACCACGCTGGCGCATGGCGTCGCCGCCGCCACCGTCTTCCCTGTGGTCTGCGGCTCCGCCACGAAAGCAATCGCCATCGACCGGCTCGCCGAGCTGATCTGCGAGATCGGGCCAAGCCCCCTCGAGCGCCGCCCGGTCGTCGTGAGAGCGGGCGACAAGTCGAGGGAAGTCGCCGTCGATCCGAGCGGGCAACCCCTCGCCCGCGTCTTCAAGACCATCGCCGACCCTTACGTCGGCAAGATCTCGCTCATCCACGTCCTCTCCGGCACGATCCGTCCGGACGCCACCCTCGTCAACTCGAGGACGCACGCCGACGAGCGCCTGCACGCCTTACAGCTGCTGCGAGGCAAGGAGGCGACCCCCATCAGTGAGGCGCAGGCGGGCGACATCATCGCCGTGCCGAAGCTGGCCGACACCCGCACAGGAGACACGCTGGCGCCCAAGGGCAGCCCCGTGGTCATCGAGACGCGCCCGATGCCGACTCCCCTCCTGTCGATGGCCGTCCACCCGAAGGCCAAGGGCGACGAGGACAAGCTCATGACCGCCCTCCACCGCCTGCAAGAAGAGGACATGACCCTGGCGGTGCGGCGCGACGATGAGACTCACCAGACGGTCCTCTCGGGCATGGGTGACACCCACCTGCAGATCGTCTGCGAGAAGTTGCAGCGGAAGTTCGGCGTGGAGGTGGAGACCGAGCCGGTCAAGGTCCCCTACCGGGAGACGATCACGAAGAGCGCGGAGGCCGAGGGCAAGTACAAGAAACAGACGGGTGGGCACGGGCAATTCGGCGTCGCCGACCTGCGCGTCGAACCGCTCGAACGGGGCACCGGCTTCGAGTTCGTCGACGCCATCGTGGGCGGGGCGATTCCGCGCCAGTTCATCCCCGCCGTCGAGAAAGGCGTGCAGGAGGCCATGGCCACAGGGGGGGCGCTCGGGTTCCCGGTCGTCGACGTGAAGGTGACGGTCTACGACGGCAAGTACCACTCCGTCGACTCGTCCGAGATGAGCTTCAAGATGGCAGGATCCATCGGGTTTCGAGAGGCCCTGGCGGGCGCAGGGCCGGTGCTGCTCGAGCCGATCTCGCGCCTCGAGATCTCCGTGCCGGCGAGCGCTCAGGGCGACGTCCTCGGCGATCTCAACTCCCGGCGGGGGCGCGTGCTCGGCACCGAGACGGGATCGGGCGACGAGCAGGTCGTCATCGCCGTCGTCCCCACCTCGGAGGTGATGCGGTACGCCACCGATCTGCGGTCGCTCACGGGGGGCCGGGGCCGCTTCACCATCCGCCACGACCGCTACGAGGTCGTGCCAGCTCAGCTCGTCGACAAGATCGTGAAGGCGGCCCAGAGCGAGTCGTGACCGGCCCTCGGCCGATCAGTGGGGAAGCGACGCCCAGGCCTCCGCGACCGCCCGGTCGCCGGTGAGCTCGAGACCGTCGACACCCACGCGGTTCCACACGAACAGGAAGAGATCCGAGGCTCCCCCGCGCAAGCAGGCGGAAGCCGGACCGCGATCGTTTCGGACACGCAGGCGCCCGCCGCCGACGTCGACGGTCCAGGCGTCTTCGGTGTCCGTGCACGCCAGGCACAACGAGCCGCCGAGGGTGGCCGCGGGCACGTCGGGCAGGTCGGTACGCAGATGCACCGTCAAAAACTCGTCGATGCCGTCGACCGACAGTTGCGGGTCGATCGCTCGCGCTTCGGCCGCCGCGAGCTCCCCGTCATAACGGTGGATGGCGGACTCGAGCGCCATGCGCCGAGCGAGCCAGCCGGTCGTGGCGTTCCGGCCGGACCAATTCCAGCAGGGCGCCTCCCCACCGGCGGCTCGCAAGGCATCCACGAGCTCGTCGGCCGCCACCGCCAGCCGGTCTCCCGGCTCGCCCGACTCCGGCGGGGCGTCCTCACCGAGCTCGAAGGGCGCAGCCGCATCGGCCGCGAGCACCT
>DASPSK010000064.1:0-3500 GCA_035623975.1 Acidimicrobiales bacterium
GGGCGAAGATGATCAGCGAGACCGTGAGCGCAATGAGCATGAAGCCGAGCGTGTGGTCGTAGAGGAAGACGAACTCGAGCATGCCGCCGATGACGGCTACGCGCCACCCTATCCCTGCTGGTTCGGTGAGGCCGAGGAGGCGGACCCGGCCCGGTGCTGGCCCTGCACCTGCTCGGTGAGGTCGGCCAGGGGAACGCTGATGGCGACGACAGGTGGTACGGGGTCCTGCAGGCGGCGAGCGCTCGGTGGAAGCGCGTCGCTGTCCGCGCGGTACCGGGCTCGGGCCGCGTCGAGGCCCTCGTCCAGTCCGAGGTGGCGTCCAGCGGCCATCACGCGCTCGAGGACGGGTGTCGCGCCGCCGCCTGGGCTCTCGTTTCGTAGCGCCAACGTGTCGACGATGCCGTCTTGACGGAAGACCTGCTTGGCTCCAGGGTACGTGGCCTTCGCGGCCGAGAGCTTGGCCACCGGCCGTCCGTCGTAGGCGACAAGCTTGTAGGCGGTATCGAGGTAGGGGGCATCGGCCGAGACCCCCATTCGGGTCCCAACACCGGCAACGTCGACCGGGGCACCACGGCGGACCAGGTCTGCCACCCGATGCTCATCGAGGTTCCCCGAGACCACGATGCGCACCTGCTTGAGGCCCGCTTCGTCGAGGAGCTGTCGCGTGCCGAAGGCGAGTGTCGACAGGTCACCGCTGTCGAGTCTGACCGCTGCTCGGCTCTCGAGTCCCGACTCCTTGATCACGGTGATCGCCCGGCGTACGCCGGTCAGGGTGTCGTAGGTGTCGACGAGGAACGTGGCTCTGTCCGGAAAATCCGCTGCGAACGCGCGGAACGCGTCGATCTCATCGGGGAATGCCTCGACGTACGAGTGCGCCATGGTCCCCGAGGCAAGAAGCCCGTAACGCCGTGCCGCCTCGACGTTGCTCGTGGCGGCAAAACCGACCATGGCCGAAGACCTTGCTGCCGCCATTCCGGCGTCGACACCCTGGGTGCGACGCAGTCCAAAGTCCACGAGCTCGAGGCGTCCCTGCGCGGCCAGGACGCAGCGAGCGGCCTTAGAGGCCACCGCGGTCTGGAAGGTCACCTTGTTGAGCAGCAGGGTCTCGACGAGCTGGGCCTCGGGCAGCGGGGCGGTGACCTCGAGCAACGGTTCGTTCGCGAGGACCACTCGGCCTTCCGGAACGGCCCACACGTCGCCGGTGAAGCGGAGGGAAGCGAACGCGCGCAGGACCTCGCGAGGGAGCCCGAGCGTGGCCAGGTAGTCAAGGTCGGATGGGTCGAAGTGAAACTCCTCGAGGAACTCGAGACAGTCCTCGAGGCCGGCGGCCACGAGGAAGCCTCGCGTCGGCGGAAGGTTGCGTACGAACAGGCTGAACGTTGCCGGCGCCGTCATGCCCCGTTGCAGGTAGCTGGCCGCCATGGTGAGCTGGTAGAGGTCGGTGACCAAGGCCGTTGCCATCTCGTCATGGTGGCTGACGGCGTCGGGAGCTAGCAACGGAGCCTGGGCTCGATACCTCGCCGCAGGCAGAATGTCCTGGTGACCAAAGACGCCTTGTACGGACCCGGAGTGGCACTCCTGGTCGTCGACCTCCAGAACGACTTCGTCGATCCGGCCGGCAGCCTGTGCGTACGAGGTGGTGACGAGGTGGTCTCGTTCGCCAACGCCCAGATCCGCCTGGCGCAAGCGGCGGGTGCGACGGTCGTCTACACGCAGGACTGGCATCCTCCGCACACGCCCCATTTCTCCCAGGACGGCGGCACGTGGCCGGTCCATTGCGTGGCCGACTCCTGGGGCGCCAGGTTCGTGCGGGATCTGGTGGTGGAGGGCCCCGTGGTACACAAGGGTACCGGCGGTGAGGACGGCTATTCCGGCTTCTCGATGCGGGACGTCGAGTCCGGTTCGATTCGCTCGACGAAGCTGGCAGAACTGCTCGCGGCTGCGGACGTGCACACCGTCGTCCTCTGCGGCGTGGCCACGGACTACTGCGTGAAGGAGACCGGACTCGACGCCATCCGGTTGGGCTACAAGGTGATAGTGCTGCGAGAGGGCGTCCGTGCAGTGGATGCGCAACCTGGGGACGGCCGACGCGCGCTCGACGCGTTGCGCGCTGCCGGTGCGGAACTGCTCTGAAGGAGGCGGGACGAGGGCGATGATCCACGCCGGTATCGTGACCGGGAGACCGCGGGAAGCGAGGCCTCAGTGGATATTCGCCACGTTCGCCGTATTACGTGTACGACTTCAGGACATTGATCTGGACAAGACTGTTTGATCCGGCGGCCTGATACCAGATCGTCCAAATCGGACTTGAACGGTTGGGATCACCGTAGAGTGACCCGCCAGGACATCCGTAGCTTTCGCGCAGGCCATCCACCACCTGGCTCGCTCCGGTGATGAAGACACACATCTGGCCATCGGCGATGACGAGCGCCCAGGGGTCAGCGCTCGGAGAGGACGTCTGAGGGACGATCTGGTCGGTCGGGGGAGTGACCTTCGTGGCCGCGAGGTCGGTAGGGCTGTGGAAGCACAGGACGTACTGATCGCCGTAGGGGAAGCACGGATCGCCGATCCCGCCTGGGTAGAAGCACCTGTAGGCGTCGCTTCGGGCGCCGTCGGCGAGGGAGCCGATGCAGGTGCCCGTCGCCCGAGAGGCGATTGTGACTCCCGCCGCCAGGTTTCCGCTCGCAGTAAAGGGATCGAACACGAGCTGCTCGGTCTTGTTGATTGCGGCGGGAGTCGGCGTTGTCGAGGTGCTCTGGTGCGACGATCCGCCGTGGCGGGTGAGCATCAGTCCGGCGACGATCCCGGCGACTACCAGGACAACAACCAGTACCGTCAGCGTGACACGGGCCTTGGACCGCCGCCGCGCGCTCGGTTGTTGGGCTGAGTCCTCGGACGCCGGACTCGGCGCTGCGGGACCTGTCTGCGGGGGTGCACCACTGTTCGCCATTGTCATCTCCGATGGTCACCCGAACAGGCGCAGCGCTCACGGATGGTGAAGCGCAGTGCGTACGGTTCGACGATAAATTGAGCTAATCCCCCGGGGAGCATCCAGGGTCGAAAGTCCCAACGAGCCGAGGCTACGGACTCGCCGCAACGTTTGCCCGTGCGGGCGATGCCCTGTGGGCAGCTGTCGACGCGCAGTCTGACCTCGGGACCGAACAATGTGCCCAAGGCGTCGCCATTCGCGTCCGCATGGCGCGGCATACGCCGAAGTAGTCGAGCGCCGCGGCGGAGAGTACTTCGGCACCGCGGTCAACCAAGCGGCCCGGATCATGGCGTGGCGCTCGGGTATGGACGGCCGACCCCACCGCGGCGTCTGCGCGAGAACCCCTCGAGCGGCTCGGCGGCTTCCAACACAATTCGTGGGGCTAGCTGGAATCGAACCAGCGACCTCAGCATTATCAGTGCTGCGCTCTAACCGACTGAGCTATAGCCCCCGGAAACGGTCGAGGCTACACCACGACCCACCGATCTCGGCTTGCGCCCAGCGTGGTTCA
>DASPSK010000065.1:0-10535 GCA_035623975.1 Acidimicrobiales bacterium
CCATGGCCCCGCCGGCGGCGGCCGGCGCGAGACCAACCCGTATCCGGCTCGACCGGCCAGAGATCGCTCTCGCCGCGGCCCCCCATCCACGGTGGACCTGACCTGCCCTGCCACCTCGGGCCGCCCCGCCCCCGTCCCGGACCGCGCGGCCGGCTCAGCCTGTCAACACGGCCCGGGGCGTCGTCGGATGCGGGCGGTGGTGCTGCTCGGGTGTCGGTGGGATCGGAGATGAGTCGATGATCGCGCCCGCGGGCCACCGATGACCATCGGGGAGGTCCCCGAGGCGGCGCCGGGCGCCTCGGGGGTGCCTCAGGGTCATTCCCGATTATCAGGGCTGAGCCGCGGGCGCATGATCGAGGCATGGAAACAGACACCAACAAAGGCGCTTCGTGGACCGGCGCCGCTGACAACCCCGACACCCCTACCGACACCGCCCCGCCGTGGGCCACGCTCCGGCCGCTCGTCCGACCTCGCGCTGGCCGCATGATCGCCGGCGTCGCGGCTGCCGTCGCCGACTACCTGGCAGTGGACGTCGCCGTCGTCCGCATCGTCATCGCCGTCCTCTGTCTCGTCGGCGGGGCAGGTGTGCCGCTCTATGTGGCCGGCTGGCTGCTGATCCCGGAGGAGGGCGCCGAGATGTCCATCGCCGCTGAGCTGCTGCAGTGGCACCACAACTACTGAGGCCTCGGTACGCCGGCCAACCGCTGGCTCTTCAGGGCCCCGGCCGGACGACCGGACACGACAAGAAGGGAATCACCTGACATGAGCACTCCTCCTCCCACCCCGCCTCCATGGGCGTGGCGGTACGACAACGCCCGCCGCCCGTCCGGCAACGCCCATTTGCGGGTGTCCGACGCCGAGCGAGCCGCAGTCGGAGACGTCCTCTCGCGGCACTATGCCGACGGGCGTTTGGACGACGCCGAGTTCAAGGAACGGCTCGATCGGGCGATGTCGGCCAAGACGCGCTCCGACCTGGCCGGCCTCACGACGGATCTTCCGAGCTTCGAGGCCCCGAACCCGCCGCCCGTGCCCCGCCACCGTCACTGGCGCCTCGTCGGCCTGGTCCTCGTCGCCGTCTTGGTGATCTCGGGCATCTCGTCGCTGCTCTCGTTCAGCCACCTGCCCTGGCTCCTGCTCGCCATCGTGGCGCTGCTGCTCTGGCGACGCCTCACATGGCGGTCCTTCCACCACCACCACCACCACTCCCACCCGGCGGCGCCGCCGTTCGGGTGAGACGTGGCGCTAGGCCGCCGGCTGTGCGCTCGTCCGCCCTGAGCACTCCTCGGCGGGTGGGCCGGGTCGCGCCTCGGCGCCCCGGAGTTGCTCAGCCCGCCGCCGGCCCGCCCATCCCGGCCCACGCAGCACGAAACCCAGGCGGTCGCGCCAGTTCTGCGAGCGGGCGATGTCGCGAAACATCTCGGCGTACTCGTGGCCGGCGATCCTGAGCGGGTTGAACGTGTGGATGTTCTTTGTGAGTCCGTAGATCACCGGCTCGCCTTCGGGCTCGAAGGTGCCGAACAACTTGTCCCAGATGATGAGGATGCTGCCGTGGTTGCGGTCGAGGTAGGGACCGTTGCTGCCGTGGTGGACGCGGTGGTGCGAAGGGGTGTTCAGGACCTTCTCGAAGGGCCCGATCCTGTTGATCGTCTCCGTGTGAATCCAGAACTGGTAGAGCAGGTTGATCCCTCGGGCCGTGTTGACGAGAGCCGGTTCGAATCCGAGCAATGTCAGGGCGGAGTACGGCAGGAACGTCCCGAACGCCTCTGCCACGGGTTGGCGCAGCGCCGTCGAGAGGTTGTAGTGCTCGCTCGAGTGGTGGACGACGTGGATCGCCCACATGAAGCGGCTCTCGTGCATGGCGCGATGGTTCCAGTAGTACAGGAAGTCCCAGGCGAGAACGGCGGCTGCCGTCGCGGCCGGTCCTGTCCCGAGCGAGCGCACGACCCGGCGACGAGCAAGGCGGTCCATGCCCGTGCGGGAGGCCCATGACGTCGTGACGGCGAGGCCCCCCGCCACGACGGTGGCAACCCCGCCGGCGCTCGCGACCGGCCGCGCCGCCCGCGCGATCCGGCTCCTGATACTGGGTCGGCGCGGGGTGCCCGTGTCGGTGATGGCTGCGGCCGGCTCCGACGGGGTGCCTTCGGTGAGGTGCTGGCGGTCGTGCCCGTCGAGGCGGACGAGCAGATCGGCTGCGGTCGTGACGGCGGCGGCGCCGAGGGCCACGGCGACGAGCGCCTTTCCGTACCGGCCCCTGCCGGGCACGAGGTTCTTGAGCAGCTTCGGCATCACGAGGGGGCCGACCAGGCTGCCCACCCCCATCGTGAGGCTGGCGATCGTGTCCTTGCGCTCGTAGAGGGCGGGGGAACCCTCCAGCTCCTCGCGCCGGTCGCGCAACCAGAGGTACTCGGCGCCCATGCTGCCGAAATACAGCGGGATGGCGACGACGGTGAGGTCCTTCATTGCCACGATGTTACGTCGCGGCCGGTCGCCGGTCGTCTGGGAGCCGATCGGGACGATGGCTACACTTCGCCCCGTGGATCCCCCACTCGCCGACGTGGTCTCGTTCTCCGAGCGGGCCCGGGCGTTGCGGGGGGAGGGCGTCACCGAGGGCGGTGCGGGCCCGGCCGCAGCAGACGGGCAGGAGCCGGTGGCCTCTGAACCCGCCGACCTCGCGCGGGAAGCGATCTTCCACCGGCTCGGCCAGCTCGTTCAGCCGGGGCCCGATGCCGGTGTCCGGTCGGTCGATGACGAGCTGGCGGTGCTCGTCTACGACTCTGCCACCGATCCCGCGCCGCTCCTCGGCATCCGCGGCGATCCCACCGCCACGACTCGCCAGCTCACGTTTCGGAGTCCCCACCTCGTCCTCGAGGTACAGCTCGAGGGGGCGGTGAGAGAGCTCACATGCCAAGTCGTACCGCCACAGCGAGCCTCGCTCGAGGTCCGCCACCGGGGAGGGGCTTTGCAGCTCGGTGTCGATGATTTCGGGACGTTCCATGCCCCGGAACTGCCCGAAGGTGCTGTCAGCCTGCGATGCGTGCCCCTCGCCGGCGACACAGGACCGATCGCCACGAGTTGGATCGCCGGCTCCGACCACCCACCCGCCTGACGCCTGGGCACCCCGTTGGCATTATCGACCTCCGACCTCGTGACGGCGTCGGTGCGGGCGACGGTGCAGGAGCCGGCGGTGGACGACGTCACCATGGCCGATCGGGCTCTCGAGCTGGCGGCCTGCGATCCTCGGCGAGCGCTGGCGCTCGCCGAGGGCCTCCTCGGGCGGGTGGAGCTTTCGGCCGACGGGCGCGCCGTCGCGGAGCGGGCGGCGGCGCTGGCCGAGCTGGGCCTCGGGCGGGTGGCGGACTCAAGAGCGCGCTTCGAGCGCGCTCGCGACCGCGCCCTTGCCGACGGGGTCGTCGCCCGCGTGCCGGAACTTCAGATCGGGCTCGCCATCGTTCTTCTGCAGTGCGAGGAGCCAGGCGCGGCAATGGCCGAGATCGATGCGGCCCTCCGGTTGGCGAGCGACGAAGCCACGCTCGGCCGGGCGCAGTCCCAGCGAGCCACGATCCTGATGCGGCTCGGGCGCTACCCGGAGGCCCTCGAGCAAGCGACGGTCGCCCTTGCCACCTGCCAATCGGCCCGGTTGGCAGGCCCTGTGGCGCGCCTCCGCTCGAACGTGGGCCTCGTGCACGCCTACCTGGGTGACTATGCCAAGGCCGAGACCGAGCTGCGAGAGGCACTCGATCTCGTCCGCCAGCAAGGTTCCGGCCTCGGTGTGGCCAATGTCGTCCACAACCTGGGGTTCGTCGCCGCCAGGCGGGGTGACGTGCCTGCCGCCCTCGCCTACTTCGACGAGGCCTTCGACGAGTACCTGCGCTTGGACGTGCCGGCGCATGCAGCCTTCACCGACCGCTGTGAGGTGCTCATGGCGGTGCGCCTGCTCCCCGAGGCCCGGGCAGCCGCCGGCCAGGCTGTCGCCGGTCTCGCCGCCGCCGGCCAGGCAGCCGACCTCGCCGAAGCAAAGCTCATGCTGGCCGAAGTCGCTCTGGCGGGCGGCGACCTCGCGACCGCCCGGCGAGAAGCCGAGGAGGCCGCCGAGGCGCTCCGGCGACAGGGGCGCGCCGGATGGGCCGCCCTGGCGAGTTTCGTGGCGGCGCGGGCGCGATGGGCTGTTCCGGTCGGCGGGCGGTCGTACGCCGCCCCGGACGCGACGGCCGAGCGCCCCCGCGGGCGGGTTGCGGAAGGATCCTCGGTCGGCGGCGTGCACGCTCCGCCCGGGGTCGTGAGCGAGGCGAGCGCGCTCGCCCGCGAGCTGGCGGCCGCCGGTTGGCGGGTCCATGCCCTCGAGGCCCGCATCATCGCTGCGCGGGCAGCCTTGGAGAGCGGCCATCGCGCCCGGGCGGTGTCGGTGCTCGAGGCGGCCGGCCCGGCGATGACCGCTCCCGCAGGGGCATCCTCCGACGAGCGGGTGCGCGCCTGCTATGCCGGCGCCCTCCGGCACCTCGGCTCGGGTGACCCGACGGCCGCCCTGCTCGCTCTCGAGGCAGGCCTGCAGATCGCCGAGGAGCACCGGGCGGCCTTTGGGGCCACCGAGCTGCGGGCGCGGGCGACGTTGTCCTCCGCCGATCTCGCCGAGCTCGGGCTCGAGCTCGTCTTGGAGGCTGGTGCCGCCCCCGCCGTGCTCGAGTGGTCGGAGCGATGGCGAGCGCGTTCCCTCTGGCCCCCCGATGCCCTTCCTCCCCGCGACCGAGTTCTCGCCGATCGCCTCACGCAGCTCCGGCACACGGTGGCCGCGCTCGAGCGCGCGGTGCAAGCAGGTGGCGCCGGAGGGGCCGAAGCCCGCCGGCTCGCCGAGCGGCAGCGGCGCCTCGAGGCTGTCAGCCGCCGCCGGAGCCTCGGAACCGGGCGCCAACGTCGATCGTCTCCCCCGGTCCCGCAGGTGGCAGACGTGCAGGCGCTCCTCGCAGAGGCCGGACCGGCGGCCATCGTCGAGCTCGTCCTTATCCGGGGCCACCTGCATGCTGTCGTCTGCACCCAGAGGTCCTGTGTGGTTCGCGAGCTCGCCCCAGCCGCCGAACTGGCGCGCTGGCGGGCGGCGCTTCGCTTCGCCCTTGGACGGCTGGTCGCGGGGCGAAGCTCGCGGCCGAGCCTCGTGGCCGTCGCCGAGCTGCTGGCGCGAGCGGCCGAGGTCACCGATCGGCTCCTCTTCGGGCCGACCGAAGGCGATCTGGAGGCGGCCCTCGCGAGTGAGGGCGCTGAGCTCGTGCTCGTCCCGACGGGAGCGCTCCACTCCCTGCCCTGGGCGCTCCTGCCGCGGCTGCGCGGACGCTCTCTGTCGGTCACCCCATCGATCGCTCTGTTCATGAACCGGACGTCAGCCCCCCGGCGGGGCGGCCCAGCGGTGCTCGTGGCCGCCCCCGGCGTGCCGTCGGCCCTCGCGGAGGTCGAAGCGGTCGGTCGCCTCTATCCCGATGCCATCTCGCTCACGGGTCCGGCTGCCACGGCCCGGGACGTCGCCGCCGCCATGAGAGGAGCCGGGACGGCACACCTCGTGGCCCACGGGAGGTTCCGGACGGACAACGCCCTGTTCTCGGCGCTCGAGCTGGCGGACGGACCGCTGACGGTCTACGAGCTCGAGGAGATCGGAGCGCCCCCGGAGCTGCTGGTGCTCTCCTGCTGCGACGCGGGTCGCTCCGACGTTCAACCGGGCGACGAGCTCATGGGCGCGGCCGCCACGATGCTGTCGCTTGGGTCGCGCGCCATCGTGGCGAGCGTCGCCCCCGTGCCCGACGCAGGCGCACCCGCCGTCATGGCCTGTTTTCACGAGCACCTTCTCGCAGGTCACGCACCCTCTACTGCCCTCGCGCGGGCGCAAGCGGACCACTCGCTGGGGGCATTCACACCCGAGGAGCTCGCCGAGGGGTCGCTGCCGGTGCAGCGAGCTCTGGCGGCCGCCGGCTTCGTCTGTCTTGGAGCCGGCGGACGGCCGACACCTGGGCCGACCGCGCGCGATCGAGGATCGTGAGGGGACCGCGTATGCGCGGGCACGGGGTAGCTGCGAAGATTGCGAAATGACGGCTGACGTCGGAACACCGGACGGGATCTTCTCCGCGATCGTCCGCAACGTCCGCAAGGTCATCCAGGGGAACGAGTCGGCCATCCGGCATGCGGTCACCTGCCTGATCGCCGGCGGGCACCTGCTCATCGAAGACGTCCCCGGCGTCGGCAAGACGAGCCTCGGCAAGGCAGTGGCGGCTTCGGTGGACTGCCGCCACCGGCGGATTCAGTTCACCTCCGACCTGCTGCCCTCAGATGTGACGGGCGTGAGCGTGTACGACCGCAACGCCTCGGTCTTCGAGTTCCGGCCCGGGCCTATCTTCGCCAACATCGTGCTCGCCGACGAGATCAATCGCACCCCGCCCAAGACGCAGTCGGCTTTGCTCGAAGCGATGGAGGAACGTCAGGTCACCGTGGAGGGCACGACCTACGAGTTGCCCGAGCCATTCATGGTGATCGCCACGCAGAACCCGATCGAGCACGAAGGCACCTACCCCCTGCCCGTCAGCCAGCTGGACCGGTTCCTGATGCGCATACACCTCGGCTACCCCGATCCGACCGCCGAGGTCGATCTCCTTGTGCGCCATGGCGTCGACGACCCCCTCTTCGACCTCCAGTCAGTCGCCAGCCCGGAGCAGGTGCTCGAGCTCGCCGAACGTGTGCGCGAGGTGCACGTCTCCGAAGCCATCCAGCGCTACATCATCGATCTCGCCAATGCCACTCGCACCCACCCCGCCGTGCTCCTCGGGATGTCTCCCCGGGCGGCCTTGGCACTGCAGCGGGCCGCCCGCGCCTGGGCTGTGCTGCACGGCCGCGACTACGTCATCCCTGACGACGTCAAGGTGCTCGCTCTCCCCGTCATCGGCCACCGGCTCGAGCTGAGGACAGCTCGGACCGCCGGCGGCGATCACGTCATCTCCGTCGTCAACGAGCTCCTCTCGAAGGTGCCGGTGCTCGAGGGCGAGCGCGCGGCGCGCTGACCAAGCGGCCCGGGGAGAAGCGAGTTCGTGCTCACACGACGGGGTAGGGCAACCCTCGTCGGTTTTTTCGTCCTCCTTGTGGCCGGCCGGATCCTCGGAGTGACGGAGCTCTTCGGCATCTCCACTGCGGCGCTGGCACTCGTGCTCCTGAGCGTCGTGCGGCTGCGGGTTTCGCAGGTACGTGCGGCCGTTTCGACTCGCCTGTCGCCCGAGATCATCGAGGCGACTCAACCGACGGTCCTCGAGCTCCTCGTCGAGAACACCGGCGCGGTGCCGACGCCTGCCAGCCGGTTGCAGCTGGTGCCGACCGGCGGAGGGCGGCACCGCGTCCTCATCCCGCGCCTCGCCCCGGGCGAGCGGGCCACCGTCACCATCGGGCTCGACAGCTCCCGGCGTGGCCGGCACGCCATCAGCGGTTACGACGTGGTGCTCACCGACGGCCTCGGCCTTGCCAGGGAGCGACTCGTCTCGACCGGGAGCATCTCCTACCTCGTCCGTCCGCGCACCGAGGAGCTCCCCCACACGCTTCCCCTCAGCGCCGGCATGGGCGGGCGGGAGAGCACGCACTCGGCCGCTGAGCGGATCCTCACGGGTGCCTCGATGCTGCGCAGCTACGTTCCCGGCGACGATCTCCGCCGAATCCACTGGCCGACGACAGCGCGAGTGGGTGACCTCATGGTGCGAGAGGGGGGCGACCCCGACTCAGCGAACCGTTCGGGCACAACCATCGTGCTCGGGACGAATTGTCGACCCGGAAACGGCTTCGAACGAGCCGTCGAGATCACCGCCAGCCTCGCCGCCGTGGCGCTCCGCGAAGGGATGCTGCGGGTGGTGACGACGGGAGGTTATGACAGCGGTCTCGCCTACGGGCCTGCCCACCTCGACGGCATCAATGTGCAGCTCGCAACCGTGCAAGCACAAGAAGCCCCCCTTCCGACCCGCCACCGCCGCCCGATTGCCACCGCCGGCACCACGGGCGCGGGGCTCGGGGCCAACGGATTCACCGACTGGACGGAGGCGACGGCGAGTGACCGGAGCGAAGCGAGCGGTACGGCGGCGTTCCTCGGCAGCGTCTTCGCCGGCGGCTCCGGTCGCGACGACTGGAACGTCTTCATCACCGTCGAAGCCGTCTCCCGGCTGGAGGACGCCGAGCTCAATCCGAACGTACTCTCGCGTGTGGCCACCCAAATGGGGACGGTCGTCCTCGTCCTCGTGGGTGGAGACGTGCCCCGATTCGAGCGACTGACGCGAAACGAGATCGCCGTCTTCCTCCCCGTCGGCCGCGCCATGCACGACATCTGGAACACCGCCCTGGATCTGCCCATCGGGGAGGAGCGCGCCGTCGATGCGGCCGAGCAGGAGCTCGAGCATCCGCACCCGGCACGCCTGGAGGCGACGTGATCACCCCATGGATGGCGCTCGTCCTCTTGGACGCCGTCACGGTGGCGAGTTTCGCCCGATGCTTCTCCGGAGCGGGCGAGCTCGCCATCCTCGTCCCGGTCTGCATTGGGGCTCACCTGCTCGCCCACCTGGGACGCCACCTGCGGCGGGACGGCAAGGCGCTCGGCGGCGTCGCCCTCTGGATGCTCGCGCTCGTGCTCGTCGCCTACGTTCCGATCGCTCTCATCGACGGGGCGAGCTTCCGATTCGGGCTCCTGCCCCTGACGGCGACACAGCACGTGCTCGGGCACCAGCTGAGCGCCGGCTGGGTCATCTTCTCCAATCGCATCGCTCCCGTCGTGCAGGCTCCCGGGCTCGTGCTGGCAGCAGCCTGGGCGGCGGGCGTGCTGGCGCTCGCCGCGGAGGCCTTGGACGCCGACACGACGCTCCCGGCGATCGTGGCGCTCGTGCCGGCCTTCGACATCGTCGTGTTCACGGGCACGCTCGGAACATCGACGGGGCGGGCGCCCGAGCTCGCCGCCCTCGCCGCCCTCGCCGTCTGGTACTTGTCCGGCCCGAGCCGCCTGCACGCCGGCGAGCAGGTCGTAACCGCCCGCGTGGAGGGCTCCCGCCCACAGCCGGCGCACGATGCCCGGCGCTGGTCGGGCCGCTGGTCGGGCCGCCGCGCGCCCTCTGCGGTTGCCGGGTTGGCGCTCGTCGCCGGCGTCTCGGCGGGGGTGATCGGCCCGCTCGTGCCCGGAGCGACCAGCTCGGCCCTGCTCGCTTGGCACCATGGCGGCAAACCGTCGGGTATGAACAAAGGCGGTCCGCCGGGCGGCGGAGTCGGACCGGTGACGATCAGCAATCTCGTCAACGTCGCCGAGGAGGAGATCGACAACGCCAACGTTCCCTTGTTTCGCGTGTACGGCTCCAGCCCGACCTCGGAGATCCTCTTCGTGGACGACTTCTTCAACGGTTCGCAATTCGTCGAGCAGCCGAGCAGGGCGCAGAGGCCCGTACGGCCGTTCCCCGCCTCGCTCGAGGCCCTGGAGGCACATCCACCCACGCCAGTGCTCGGCACCGACGAGGGGCGCTACACCCAGGTCATCTGCAACATCGATCTCGAGGGGCCGGCCATTCCGGTCCCGGGACTCATGGACCTTCGCATCGACGGCGATGCCTTGGCCACCTTCCACGGCACGGATGGGCCGATCACCGTCGCCCCGGAGGCGTTCGGCAACAGCTACTGCTACGGCGTGCAGGCGGAGCGCACGCCGCCCCCAGACGTCGCCCAGGAGTACTACGACCGCAACGCCCCGCCTGCGACGGGGGCGGACCTCGAGCTCCCCGCCGGCGTACCCGCGAAGATCCAGAACCAGGCCCACAGTCTTGTGACGAGCCAGATGAACGAGGACGAGAAGGCCACCGCCATCCAGAATTTCTTCCTCGACAATTTCCGCTACTACCTTCCCAAGTCCGTCCCGCCGACACAGCCGAGCGGCTTCGCGGCACTCGAGAACTTCCTCTTCACGACGCGCACGGGCTACTGCCAGCAGTTCGCCAGCGCGTTCGCCGTGCTCGCCCGCATCGACGGCCTGCCGACGCGGGTGGTCGTCGGTTTCGAGCCCACCCCCGAGAGCCACGGGAGCTGGGTCGTCACCGGCACTCAGACGCACGCATGGCCGCAGGTGTACTTCCCCGGCACGGGGTGGGTGGACTTCGAGCCGACTCCGGGAGCAGGTGCCCCCACCTACCCGAACATCGCGACGACAACGACCCGCGTCGCCGTCACGACGACGACGCTTCACAGCGCCACGAGGTCCTACCTGCCCGCCCATAACCTCCACCCCGCCAAAGGCGACGTAACTCCCTCAAGCTTCGTCTTTCCGACGGTTCCGAGAACGCCGTCCGGCCCGGCCGGGGGGACGAGCCAGGGGGGTGGCTCCGGCGACGTCACCTCCGTGCTGCTCGCCCTCGTTGCCGGCGCCCTCGTCTGGGCCGTCGTCATCCCGTCGTGGCGGATGATGCGCGACCGTCGGCGCCGCGACCCGGCGCGACGGGTGCTGCTGGCGTGGCGGGAGGCCGTCAGCGTCCTCGCCGCCGCCGGGTTTCATCGGCGCCGGG
>DASPSK010000418.1:0-2552 GCA_035623975.1 Acidimicrobiales bacterium
CCCCGGAGGCGGCGCCGGCGGTCATCGACATGGCGGGCCCGCCGATCCCGAGCTCGTCGGTCAGATCCGCCCAGGTGACCTCCAACACGTCGGCGCCGTGGATGAGCCCCAGCATCTCGGATCGTCGCCACCCGCGAGCTCCCGCGTCCGACAGCGCCTCGTGGACGGCGAAGCGCAGGGCCCGTCCGGCGCGGGTGCCGACTGTCGACGGGGCGTTCTCGTCGTCGGCCAGCGCCAGCCAGGCCGGCGTCCGGGGCGCCCAGGGAAGGAAGCCGGGGCGTGGCCGCACGGCCGAACGTCCGCTGTACAAGCCGACGCGGAGACACTTCTCGCCCCATCCGTACCCGCTGACCGCGCCGATGCCGGCGATGGCGGGCGGTGTGAGCTTCTGCCCATGAGCCGAGCGAGCAAGGGACACTCGAGCCTGCCTCCTGCACCTGACCGGTGGGTGTGCGCGTACAGACCACCCTGCTCTCGGGGGAGAGCCACACCCATTCTCCGTCGTGCCGCGCCGCTATCGGCGGATGGTCCCGCCAGGCCGCTGCCCCTTGTGCAGGAGTTGTGGGCGAGCCCCTCACCAGCGATACCAGAGAGACCTTCCTCGTGCTCGGCGATCGGCTAACTATGGCACCGGACGAGGACCGATGACGACGGCGGTGGCCGGCCGGGCGCCCTCGCCCGCTTTCTCCTGGGTCGATCGAGGTGACGGGAGGTCGTGAGCTGACAGTACTCATCGGGACCTCCGGCTGGCAGTACGACTCCTGGCGGGGGCGCTTCTATCCCGAGGACCTCCCACAGAGCCGTTGGCTCGAGTACTACGCGCGGTCCTTTCGCACGGTGGAGGTGAACAACACGTTCTACCGGCTTCCGGCTCCCCCCACCTTCACGTCCTGGGCGCAGCGGACGCCCGACGACTTCGTGCTGACCGTCAAGGCCAGTCGCTATCTGACCCACGTGAAGCGGCTGCGCGATCCCGAGGAGCCGGTGCGTCGCCTGATGGACGCGGCGGTGGGGCTCGACGGCAAGCTCGGCGTCGTTCTCGTGCAACTTCCCCCCGATCTGCCGGCGCGCTTCGACGACCTCGACCGGACGTTGCGGAGCTTTCCCGAACGCGTCCGCGTCGCCGTGGAGGCACGACACCAGTCGTGGTTCACCGACGAATTCCGCAACGTCCTCGAACGTCATGACGCGGCGATGTGCCTCGCCGACCGGCGTTCGCGTCCGGTGACCCCGCTGTGGCGCACCGCCTCCTGGGGCTACCTTCGTCTGCACGAAGGCCGCAGTGTTGTCGGCCCGTGTTACGGCCGAACGGCACTGTCCAGCTGGGCCGGCAGGCTCGCCGGGCTGTTCGGCTCGGGCGACGACGTGTACGTCTACTTCAACAACGACGCCCTCGGTTGCGCCGTCCGGGACGCCCGCCGTTTCGCCGCCGCCGTTTCGTCCGCCGGCTTGTGCGTCTCGCGCACTACCGCCTGACCGCGGCGCCCGCCGGTGCGGTTGGCGCCGGACCCGGTACGGCCTGAAGGCCGGAGCCGGCGGGTCATGAAGCCTTGCGCCGACGGCCCCCACTGCCGGCGGCGGCGACCGCCTGCTCCAGCTGGCGACGTGTCATCTTCGAGCGTCCCTGGACGTCCAGTTCTGCCGCCCGGTCGTAGAGCTCGGCCTTGCTGAGCTCGGAGAGCTCGGCGCTCTTGGCGGCACGGCGCGCCGTATTGCCCGACCGGGCGCCCTTGGCGGTGTCGGTATCGGCGCTCGACGAGCCCCGGCCGCCCTTGCCACGCGCCGCGTCCACACTGGCCTGCAGGGCGGCCATGAGGTCGACCACCTTGGTCGGCTCGGCCGGGTGGGTTTCGAGCACGACCTCCTCCCCGGCGCGCTTGCGCTCGACCAGATCCTCGACCCGCTGGCGGTACGTGTCGTGGTAGCGCTCGGGCTCCCAGTCGGTGGCCATCGAGTCGATGAGCAGTTTCGCCGTCTTCAGCTCCCGGTCGCTGAAGTCGTCGGCTACAGGAAGGTTGGGAACCTCCTTGGTCGGGTCCCGCACCTCGTCGGCGAAGTACATGGTCTGCAGCACCAGGACACGCGATTCGGCCCGTACCGTCACAAGGTACTGCTTGCCCCGCATGACCAATGTCGCCACCGCGGAGCGCTTGGACTGCTCCATGGCCCGGCGCAGCAGTGCGTACGCCCGTTCCGCCTGCTCGCTCTTGGGAGCCAGGTAGTACGTCTTCTGGTAGTAGACGGGGTCGATCGCCTCGAGGTCGACGAAGTCGGTGATCTCGATGTTGCGGGTCCGCCCCGGCTCGAGGGCCTCGAGCTCGTCGGGGGAGACGATCACGTATTCGCCGCCGCCGAGGTCGTAGCCCTTGACGATCTCATCGAAGGGGACCTCCTCGCCGGTGCGCTCGTTCACCCGCCGGTTGCGGATCCGGTCCGAGGTGCCGGCCTGGAACTGGTTGAAATGGATGGTCTTGTCCTCGGTGGCCGAGAACAGCTCGACGGGCACGCTGACCAGCCCGAAGCTGAGCGATCCGTTCCAGATGGAGCGAGCC
>DASPSK010000104.1:0-2624 GCA_035623975.1 Acidimicrobiales bacterium
GGGTTGAACCACGAGAGGGCAGGGTTGAGGTGGTGGAGGGGGGCGCTTCCGTTGCCGACCCGGATGAGGGCCCAGACGGAGAGGATCGTCAGCATCGTGAGCTCGATCCCGAGGAGGGCTTTCTGGAAGTTGGCGGAGATCTCGATGCCGACGTAGCAGATCCACGTCATGGCGACGATCCAGAGGACGCCCACGAGGAGCACCCAGCCGCTTGTGGGGTCGTGGCCGATGTGGGTGTCGTTGAAGAGGTCGAAGACGTACTGGCCGGCGATCTGGGCGAGGCTCGCCATGACGAGGATGTCGGCCGCCACGATGCCCCAGCCACCCATCCATCCCACGCGGGGATTGAAGGCCCTCGTCGCCCACGTGAAGGTCGTGCCGCAGTCCGGGTCCGCCCGGTTCATCTCGGCGTAGCCGAGCGAGATGAACCACATCGGAAAGAAGGCGAGGATCGTGACGATGGGTGCCTGCAGGCCGATGGCGACGACCACGAAGCCGAGGGTTGCTGCCAGGCTGTAGGCCGGGGCCGTGGAGGCCACGCCGATGACGAC
The DNA here is from genome assembly GCA_035623975.1 of Acidimicrobiales bacterium. GTDB lineage: Bacteria > Actinomycetota > Acidimicrobiia > Acidimicrobiales > Bog-793 > JAKACA01. The sequence continues at coordinate 552 of DASPSK010000104.1, forward strand.
GCTCGAGATGAGCCCGAGCGCACCGCCCTTCAGCCCCTTCTTCGGAGCCTCACTGGCAGGTTCCACCACGATCGAAGCCACGTCGCCCCCTCCCCTGTGACGCCGGACCGGAGGTGACCGGGCCGTGCCGCTGCACGTGGGTTCCCGCTCACCCCTCGAGTTCCGGGAAACGATAGCCCGCCTCACCGGCGCCGTCACGCGAAAAACGCAGGCAAGCACGCGCCGGGCCTTCGGATTCCGTTGAGCTCGTCGTGTCCGACGACTGATTCAGCAATATGGCCCCCCATGCGTTGCACGAGGGCGGCCCTTTCGCCCGCGCGGGGAACCTCCGAGGTCCTATCGTCTCGGTGTGCCCCCGGCCTCGAAGATGATCAGGTTGCTCGGTCGGCGCCTCCGTGGCGGAACCATCGTCATCGAAGACGGCAGCGATCGCTGGAGCCTCGGCGACGGCGATCCCGTCGTGCACGTGACCGTCCGTGACGATCGTGCGTGGCAGGCGCTCCTGCGGAAGGGATCCGTCGGGCTCGGAGAGGGCTACGTGGAGGGCTGGTGGGACGCCGACGATCTGACGGATCTCGTGGGCGTCCTCCTCGTCAACACGGGCAGCTTCCGGTCAGCCCTTGACAGCCTCGGACAGGCGGCCACGCCGCTCGTCGACCAGCTGGCGAAGCTGCGCCGGCGCTCGCTGGCAGAGGACCGCCGCAATGTGCAGGCCCACTACGACCTCCCCGGGGAGCTGTTCGAAGTGATGCTCGACGAGACGATGACCTACTCGTGCGCCGTCTTCGAGCGTCCCGGCATCACCCTGGCCGACGCCCAGCGGGCGAAGTTCGACCGGCTCTGTCGCAAGTTGCGTCTCGGGCCTGACGACGAGGTGGTCGAGATCGGGACGGGGTGGGGAGGCTTCGCCATCTTCGCGGCCGAGCGCTACGGATGCCGGCTCACGACCACGACGATCTCGGATGCCCAGCGGGAGGTGGCCGCGAAGAGAGTGGCCGAAGCCGGCCTGGCCGACCGGGTCACGGTGCTCGGACGCGACTACCGGGAGCTCGAAGGGCGATACGACAAACTCGTCTCGATCGAGATGATCGAGGCCGTCGACTGGCGCTCGCATGACACTTTCTTCGGCTCGTGCGCGCGCCTCCTCCGCCCCCATGGTTTGATGGCACTGCAGGCCATTACGATCGCCGACCGAAGCTATGAGCGTGCCAAGCTCCACGACGACTTCATCCGCAAGATGATCTTCCCCGGCGGGTGCATCCCCTCGATCGAGGCGATCGTCTCCTCGGTGCGCCGGTCCACCGACCTCACCGTCATCGACCTCGAGGACATCGGGCGCCATTACGCCGAAACCCTTCGCCGCTGGGACATCGCCCTTCGCTCCGGCCGGGCCCGTCTCGAGGAGGCCGGTTTTGATCGGCGGTTCCGGCGCCTGTGGGATCTGTACCTGTGCTACTGCGAGGCGGCGTTTCTCGAGCGGCACATCAGTGACGTGCAGATCGTCTTCGCCAAGCCGGCTTGGCGAAGCGAGCCTGCATTCGAGTTGCGCCCCGTCTGAGCGTCTCCCGGCCGCCGGGGGCCGAGGCGCCTCAGCGGGGATCCCAGGCGTCCGGTTGCGCGAGCATCTTTCGCACGTGGTCGGGCAGTTTGCCGGTCACGACTTGCTCGAGGTTGACTTCGTCGAGCACGCTGCGCAGACAGGCGCGTACGGCTACCCAGACCGATTGCAGGTGTTCGGCGGCCGCTTCGTAGGTGGCCGCCTCGGGGCGCACGCCCCGCACCTCGGCGAGAGGACCCTCGAGGCGGCGAAAGACCTCCCCGATCGTGATCTCGGAGGCGGGACGGGCGAGCTGGTATCCGCCCTCGTTGCCCCGCTGGCTCGTGACGATGCCGACGCGGCGAAGCTCGTTCAGGATGGCCCGGAGGAAACGCACGGGCAGGCCCTGCGCGTTGGCGAGCTCCTCGGCCGTGAGCGGCTCACCGTTTCGGGCCGCGAGCGTACAGAGGGCTCGAAGGGCGTATTCCACCCGGGCGGAGATGTGCACCTGAGCATTCAACCCGAATTACGTGCAC
>DASPSK010000118.1:0-12178 GCA_035623975.1 Acidimicrobiales bacterium
CACGCGCCGGCGGACCTCTTCCTCGCTGACGGCCGCCGGGACGGGCGAGACCTCCTCGAGGGGCGGCGCCCCCGCCGGTGTGGCCGCCTCGAGGGGGAGGGATACGGCCACGGGCACAGTCACGACGGGCGCCTCGACCGCAGCCACGGCGGCGGCCGTTCCGATCGTTGGCTCGGCATCGACGGCACTGGCAACGATGCGCAATTGATGCTGGACCACCTCGAGACGGGCGTCCGCTTGGCCACTGACTCTGGCGAGCCACGCGTGCCAGCGCTCCTCGTCGCCGATCCGGTACTCGTAACCCAAGGCGTCGGGATCCTGGCGCTGGCCGTCAGGTGCCGGCACCCGCCGCAGCAGGGTCATGCTGATCTGCGAGCCGAAGCCTGCCGCCAGTCGGATGGCGTACTCCACCGGATACGAGCCGCCATGTGACAGGTTCAGCTCGCCCAGCTCCGGGTCGATCTCCTTGAAGTTGGGGATCGGCGGGACGAGGCCGGTCTCCAGACTCTTGACCGCAACCACATCCTCGATGCCAGCACCCATGGCGTGCCCGGTCAGACCTTTGGTGTTGGCGATGACGATCTCGTCTGCATCCGGGCCGAAGACCGAGCGCAGGGCGGCGATCTCCGCGGCAGCACTCCCGCCGCGGGCAGGGGTGTAGGTCTCGTGCGACACGAAGACGGTCCGGGGAGCCATTTCGTGGCGGTCCAGCCCCCAGCGCTGCTCGGCCTGCGTCACGAGCTGCTCCATCTCGGCGCTGATGTGTTGCACGTCGAGACGTGTCCCATGAAAGGCGCTGTTGGCCGTCACGCCCGACAGCAACTCGGCGATGGGCACGATGCCCCGCTCTTCGGCGGCCTCCGCCTGCTCCACCACGACGGCCACAGCCCCCATCCCGATGATCATCCCGTGGCGCCGACGGTCGAACGGCGTGGCCGCCTCCTCCACCTCCGCGTCAGTCGCAGCTGCGCCCGAGGCAAGGAAACCGGCGCCGATCCAGCTGAGAAGGTTGTCCGATGTGGCGTTGTCGGCGGACACGACGATGACGCGACGGCAACGCCCCGACCGGATCCAATCCTCCGCCAGCGTGATCGCCTGCGTCGTGCTGGCACAGGCAGCGTTGAGCTGCGTATTGGGGCCCCGGGCGCCGATGAGTTCAGCGAACTGGGAGTGCCCCATGGACAAGACGCGGAACAGGAAGCGGCGATCGAACGCGTAGGGGTTGTCATGGATCTCGACACGCAGCCTCGCGATACGCCGGTCGAGCTCGGCATTGGCGGCGGCCGCGCCAGCTCCGTCCTCGCCCGCCGAAGTGGCCCGCACCGCCTCGAGGGCGGCGAGCTGATCTCGGCGTGCTTTGTCCGTGTAGTAGTCATGCGTGTAGCCGGCAAAGGCGTCGAGGCCCGGGAAGGCGGCGGCGAAGATCACGCCGGTCTCGTCGCGAAGCTCGTCGGGCAGGCCCCAGCGCTCGGGGAGCCGCGTACCGATGTGGGTGGTCTTGTAATGCTGGACGAGAGGGATGCCGGCGTCGCCCAGGGCGACCAAGCCGGCTGCCATGGCCATGCAGGTGCTGTTCTCCAATGCCAGCACGCGTTCGGGGTCGATACCGAACTCCGCCACCGGGTCGAAGGCGCCGGCGCGTCCCGCCAGCTTGATGACATCGGCGGCGTCGTCGATGGACTCGAAGCTGCCACCGCCGTCCGCCTGCTTGACGAGACGCGTGATGTGCTGGTCCAAGATGGCGTCTCGCATCTCGGGCGGGATGGGGTTGATGCACTGATCCCCGCGCAGCAGCCGGCCGAGGTTCCGTCTATCGAAAACCCGCTCCGTGCCAGGCAGACCCAGCGCGGCGCCGCTCACCACGACCGGCCGCCTCGGACCGAGCCCGTCAGCCTTGCCGACGACGCCGTCGAGGAATTCGGCCACCAACCTGCCCAGCTCGGCGTACTTTGAGGGAGGGATGCCTTCGGTCGCGGCGGCGGCCCCTCTCGCCTCGAGCGGGCCCACGCCGGCGGCGTACATACCGCAGAGCGCCTGGTTGAACGCCACGGCGTCGGCCCACTTGGGGTGATTCGTGAACAGGGCGAGCACCGAAGGATCGTCTCCGAACATCTCCTCGACGAAGCCGTGCAACGCCTTCTTCGGGCCTACCTCAACGAACACCCGCGCCCCGTGCTCATAGAGCGTCCGTAGGCCCTTCACGAACTGCACGGGCGACGCCACCTGCCGGCCCAGGATGTCGATCATCTCGGGCTCCACGCCGGGTCCCATCGGGTAGAAGTCCCCGCTCAGGTTGGCGACGACCGGGATCTGCGGCGGGCGGAGGCGAAGGCGGGACAGCGTCTTCTCCAGCGGCTTCGAGGCGGGGGCCACGATCGAGGTGTGGAAGGCGTGGCTCACCGGCAACTGGACCACCTGATGGCCACGGTCGCTGAGCGCCGCCATCGCCAGCTCCACCGGGATGCTGGCCCCGCCGATGACCACCTGTTTGCTGCTGTTGATGTTGGCGATGACGACGTTGCCCTCGATGTTGGCGACGGTCTCCTCCACCTCGGCGAGCGGCGCGAACACCGCCGCCATGAGGCCCCGGTCCTCCAACTCGAGGTTGGCCATCTCGCGACCGCGGGCGCTCACCGCTTCGAGCGCATCGGCGAACGGCAGGGCGTCGGCCGCCACGAGGGCCCCGTACTCGCCGAGGCTGTGACCCATGACGAAATCAGGACGGAACCCTCGCTCTTGCAGGAGCCGCGTGATGGCGTAGTCGACCGTGAGCACCGACGGCTGAGTGATCTCGGTGCGACGTAGGTCGTCGGCCGCCTGCGCCACCGCGGACGGGTCGTCGGGTTCGACAAAGAGGAAGTCCCGCAGGGACTTTCCCTCCAGCAGAGGTCTCATCGCCCGGTCGGCTTCGTCGAACACCTCGGCGACGACAGGATCCGTCTCGGCCAGGGTCCTCAGCATGTTGGGGTACTGCGAGCCCTGTCCCGTGTAGAGGAAGGCCACCTTCGGCCGGGGTCCGCCGCCCCGGAAGACACCCCGCGCCTGCAACAGCTTCCAGGCGGCGTCGCCACTGACGAGCGCTTGCTGTGCCCACTTGACCTTCTCCGCAAGCTCGTCGGCCGTGCCGTAGTCGATCGCGATCCGCTCGGGCGCGCGGAGCGTCTCCGGACCGGGCAGCTCGTCGGGAGGCACGCGGCCCTCGACAGCTGCGGTGCCCAGGCTCGCCAGTCGCGCGCCCAGCTGTGCTTCGGTCTCGGCGCCGATCACCGCGGCGCGACGGGGCGGGATCTGCACAGGGGCGACGGGGCGTGCCGTGCCCCTCACCTCGGGCGCGGTGAACTGGCGGACCGCATCCGCGCCCGGTTCGGGCACGTACTCCGCGAGCACGGCATGAAAATTCGTGCCTCCGAAGCCGAAGGCGCTCACTCCTGCTCGCCGCACACCGGACTCGGGCAGCTCCCAGTCGCGCAATTCGGTGTTGACGCTGAAGGGGCTGTGGGCGAAGTCAATGTCGGGATTCGGCCGGGAGAAGTTGAGGCTCGGCGGCAGCACCCTGTCGTGGATCGCCATGACCGCCTTGAAGATGCCCGCAGCCCCGGCACCGGCCTTGAGATGACCGATGTTCGATTTCACCGAGCCGAGGGCGATGGAGCCAACAGGAACGCCGCTCCCGCCGAAGACGGCCGCCATGCTCTCGTGCTCCACCACGTCGCCGACTCGCGTGGAGGTGCCGTGTCCCTCGACCAGCGATGCGGTCTGGGGCGCCACGCCCGCCTTGGCCCAGGCCCGCTCCACGCACAGCTTCTGGCCGATGGGGTTGGGGGCGGTGATGCCCTTACCCTTGCCGTCGCTCGATCCGGCCATCCCGAGCAGTACGCAGTAGATGCGATCACCGTCACGTACGGCATCGCCGAGCCGCTTGAGCAGGAAGGTGGCCGCCCCCTCGCCCATCACGAAGCCGTCGGCGCCGTCGGCGTAGGGCCGCGTCCCGGTGGCCGAGAGGGCGCCGATCTTGCAGAACTTCACGAAGGTGGGTGCTCCCATGTTGCGGTCGATGCCGCCGGTGACCACGGCGTCGTACTCGCCCTCGACCAGCCCGCTCACGGCCGAGTTCATGGCCGCCATCGCCGAGGCGCAGGCGGCGTCGACCACGTAGTTGGGCCCGCGGAAATTGAAGAGGTTGGCGACCCGTCCGGCGATGCAGTTGGAGAGCTCACCGGGCATGGTGTCCTCGGTGATCTCCGGGTAGGCCTTGCCGACGACGTCGCCGAACTCGGCGGCGATCGCCCGCTGGACGTCGACGGGGAGCGCCCAGAAGCTGGGTGCCTCTGCGAGCTCCTCAGCCAGCTCCGGGAAGCTGATCCGCATGGCCGTCTTGTAGTGCTGCTCGCCCGCCATGGCATTGCCGAACACGACCGCCACTCGTTCGTTGTCGAGCGGGCGCCCGGGGTAGCCGTAGTCGACGAGGGCCTGCTGGGTGCAGGCGACCGCCCACTTCTGGGTGTCATCCATCATGTCGGCCACTCGCGGCATGACGGCCAGGTTCCAGGCGCGTGGCTCCCAGGCCCATTCGCGGACCCAGCCACCGATCTTCGAGTAGGTCTTGTCCGGTGCGCTCGGGTTGGGGTCGTAGTACAGCTGCGGGTCCCAGCGCGAGGGGTCAACCTCGCTGATGCTGTATCGGCCCCGCTTGATGTTCTCCCAGAACGTCTTGGCATCGGGGGCGTCGGGCATGATGGCGCCCACCCCGACAATGGCAACTGCCCGTCTTAGCTGGTCGCCCATTTTCCTTCCCCTTCATCAGCTTCCCGATGGCTGGCGGCCATAGAGCGCATCAGCCACCCGATCCATGTCGGCCACGAGTCCGGCCTGCGCCGCGTGGATGGAACTCAGCCCGATTGACGACTCGGCCGCGGCCACGTCTCGACCCGAAGCGTCCGATCCGAGGGTCCAGCAGAGGCCCTCCTCGCCCACGGTCAGGGCCGCCCTGCGGGCCCAGATCCGGCTCACGGCGGACAACGCGGCAGCATCGAAGCGCCGGTCGGCCTTGACGTTGAGAGCCTCGTCCTCGGCTCGCGCCGCTCGTCGTGCCAGCGCCGCGGCCCCCTCCGCCTTGGCGATCAGCTCGCCAAGGCGGAGGAGCACGTGCTGATTGCGGGTCAACCGCTCGACTCGGGCCCACTCGAGCAGCTCCGCCAGGGCGTGCGCGGCCAGAGCCGCCGTCCCGGCACCGACGCCGGGGTGCTCCGCGTGCAGGGCCTCGAGCTCGCCGGCGTTTTCGTGGTAGCGCTGCCCGCGGGTCTTGAGATGGTCCTGCCAGCGGTCGCGGGCGATCGTCATCTCCATGATCTCGGACGTGCCCTCGTAGATCGTCGTGATACGGACGTCGCGCCGGATCTTCTCGACGAGGAACTCCTTCACATAGCCGTAACCACCGAGAGCCTGGATGGAGGCGTCGGCGGCGGCGTTGCCAGCTTCGGTGGCCAGGTACTTGGCGATGGCGCCCTCGGTGTTGAAATAGCCCTCCTCGGTATCGATGCGCTCGGCCGTCTCCTCGATGTAGGCCCGGGCGGCCTCGAGCGCGACGGCGTGAGGCACGATCAGCTTGTGCGTGTAACCCTGCTTCTCCGAGAGAGGGGTGCCCGCCTGAATGCGCTCGGTCGAGTACGGGATGGCGATGTCCAGCGCTGCCCAGCCGGCGCCGAGCCCGAAGGCGGCCACCATGAGGCGCGTGTAGCCGAAGACCTTCTGAGCCTGCAGCAAGCCCTGTCCCTCTTCCCCCCCGACCACGCGATCGGCGCCGACGCGCACCTCGTCGAGTATCAAGGCGGCCGTGTTGCTCGCCCGAATGCCGTGCTTGTCCTCCGCTTTGCCGTGCTCGAAGCCGGGCACGCCGGCCTCGACGACGAACCAGGTCGGCCCACCGGGCGCGTTGGCCAGGATGCTGTAGGCATCAGCCACGCCCCCGTTGCTGATCCATTGCTTCCTCCCGGTGATGAGGTACGCGACGTCTCCGTCCCGCTCGATTCTGCGAGCCGTCGTCTTCAGGGCGGCAAGGTCACTTCCCGCTTCCGGCTCTGTGGCGCCATAGGCGAACAGCAGTCCCTCGTTGGCGATGCGCGTCAACCACTGCTTCTTCTGCTCGGGCGTGCCGCCGACCACGATCGGGTCGCTGCCGAGGAAGGTCGCCAACACACCCGTGGCCACACCCAAGTCGATCCGGGCCATCGCCTCGCAGACTCGGTACACGTCGAAGGTGCCACCGCCCATCCCCTCGTACTCCGTCGGAATGAACAGCAGCTGAATGCCCAGCTTGTCGCTGCACATCGCCCGGACCACGTCGAGGGGGACGTGGTCATCCCTGTCGTACGCGAGTACCTTCTCGGGAGGCAGCTCCAGGTGGGCGAAGTCCCTGATCGACTCCAGGGCCATGTCAAGGACTTCAGGGTCGAGGCCCATCACGATCTCCTCCCCGTGCGACGCCCGGCGTTTTTGCAATCGTCCGCTCTCGGCCTCGCCCTGGCAAGGGCACAACGACCCTTCGCGGGGCCCTTCTCGACTCCATTTGATTCATGCCGCTTGATTCATGCCGCCAACTCGCAGCTCGGAGCGCCCTGTTGCCAGCTCAGCGAACGACGGAGACCGCCGGCGAGGGTGCCCCGGACCAGAGGTGTGCCGATGGCTCTCGGCGACCGTGGCCTACGACATCGTCATGACTTCGCCGTTGACGCGAATAGGGCGCAGGTGGAGACTTCCCCCGCCCGAGCTACTGCGTGAACAAGGGGGGAAGTCATGAAATACGTCGTGTCCTGGAATCTCCGATCCGGGGGATCGGCGAGCGACAACGAAGCATCGGTCGCTCGCGTCCTTGAGGTCTTTGCGAAGTGGAGCCCACCGGCCGACGAGACCTTCCATCAGTTCCTGACGCGGCTCGACGGCGAAGGAGGCTACGCCGTCGTCGAGACGGACAACCCGCTGAGCGTTCTCGAGGGGCCGGCGAAGTTCGGGCCGTACTTCGAGTTCAGTGTTGTGCCGGTCGTCGACGTCACCGAGGGCATCCCCGTGCAGAGCGAGGGCATCGAGTTCCGGTCCTCGATCGGCTAGCGGCCGGCGAGCCCGAGCGGCTGGGTCGGTCGCCCCGGAGGTAGCGAGGCCCATGCGCCACAGCGGCGACGCCGCCCAGGAGCTCGAGCAGCTCCTCGTCGTCCGGGCGACTGCCCATCGGCTGAATGCCGGGACCCCGATGGCCTCGGTGCTCGAGCTCGAGGAGTGGCTCGGGGGTCGAGGGATCGCTCTCGTCAGCGGCCGCAGCGCCCTACCCAACGCCACCGAGGCCACATTCCATTTGGGCCCGCTTGTTTATTGCAGGGCTGACCGGTCAGTTTCATACCACGGCGGAGCATGCGAGATCGGAGCGACCCCGTGAGTTGACACGTCCTCGACCAGGCAAACCCACCGGTCTGGCAGCTCAAAGGCTCCTTGGCCCCAGGTCGTGCGATCGGTCCAAGACGGCCGAGACGCAGACTGCCCGGCAGCGCACGGTGAGCCCGCCTACGTGGCGTCAGGCGCGTTGGCGGCCGATGCCGAGCAGACGTGAGCCACAGCCGAGAGACAACCGGCGTGGTTGTGCGAGCCGCCAGACGGCACGCTGGCGCTACCTCGACCTTCCAAGCGTTGGGTACCCTCCTCTTATGAAGATCCTCGGAGGGGATCACTACGCACCACGACTCGACGATCCGATGGAGTCGCCATCAACGAGGAAGAACGTGGTGGCGAGATGGTCCATGAGGGTGCTCTTTGTCCTCTTCCTGGCGGCGTTGGTGTTCGTCATCACCCACGTGGGGTACTGGAGCCAGCAGACAGTGCCTCCACCGCCTTCGGCCAACATCACGCACAACGTGGACGGCGTGTCCGTGCTCGCCGGTAACGAGGTCCGTATCCACTTCACCTGGACCAATACAGGCAAGGGGATCGGTTCCGCCTCATGTGTCATGAACACCAACGTGTACAACCAGTTCGGGGACCTCGTGAACACGGAGGTGACTTCGACCGGCACTCACGGGAACATTGAACCGGACGGATCGCAGTACCTCTACCAGGATCAAGAGGTGAACCCTGGAGATGCGCAGTATGTGACGCCCTCGGATGTGAGCCTCACGAACTGTTTCTCGACATAGAAACGGGATGTCAGCCGCCTCAGCGCCGTTTCACGGACCTCGCCCTCGTCGAGGGGAAGCGAACGCTCATCTCGCCCCCCCTCGCCCGCACGGCGGAGGCGCTGGCGGCAGACCCTGACCGTCGCCGGCGCGTCGTCGACGGCCTCAAGGAGCCCGCTCGTCGCCTGCTCGCCACCCTCGACGGCGGCCGCGAGGTGAGGAGCGACCACCCGGAATTCGTCGGCAAGGACCGGCGGGCGGCGCGCATCGCCCTCGAGCCGGGGATGCTCGCCCGGTCGATCTCCTTCCACACCGCCTCGGGACGTCACGAGTCCATCCTCGAGCCCTACGGAGGCGCCCCCGCCTCCCCCGGGTCGCACGCCTGCGCCGGGCTGGATGCGTTGACGGCCCTCCTGGGGGCCTGCCTGGCGTCGGCCGTGGTCGCGCCGCGAGACGAGGTGGAGAAGTGGTTGCGTTTCGTCGAGCCGGACCGCCGCGTGCGTGCGGGCGCCGCCGAGCGACTCCCCGCGCGGGCCATCGAGGTCGAAGGGCGGGCGTGGCTGACGCTGCGCTGACAGGCCTGGGCTGGCGCTGCCGCCTGGGCGGGCCTCCCTACCTCTTGCGCCCTCTGCGCACGAGGGCAACGGCGGCGGCCACCACGGCGATGATCACCGCGATCTCGACGACCTTGACGACGATGCTCACGACGACCCCGAACAGCATCCAGGCGACGACGGCAACGATGATGGCCGCTCCCACGACGACGACGCCGTGAGCCACCCGCATACCACCGGACTTCCTTCGGGGTTCGAGCATCTCGGTTCCTCCTCACCAGCACCGTAGCCGCCTGCCGTCGCCCGACAGCGCGCGGGTCGCCCGGGCGGGCCTCGTACGCTAGGTCGATGGAGGCCGCCGTGATGCCGCTGCGCCGGCTGAGAGATGGGCTCGCCTCCGCCGTGCTGGCCGGCGACCTCGCGCCGGCCGAGCTGCCGGCCGCCTACTCGGCCGCAGTGGACGAGTGGTTGACAGCGGTGTTCGAGGAGGTCGTGGGTGCACGCGACGAGGGTGTCGCCCTCGTCGCCGTCGGTGGCTACGGCCGCCGGGAGCTGTGCCCTGGCAGCGATCTCGACGTCACGTTGCTCCACCGACGGCGCCGCAACGTCAGTGAGGTCGCCGACCGCCTCTGGTACTCGGTGTGGGACAGCGGCATCCGGCTCGACCACAGCGTGCGCACCCCCCGCGAAGCCATCTCCGTGGCCCGCGAGGACCAGAGAGCGCTCCTCGGAATGCTCGCCGGCCGCCTCATCGTCGGAGACGGCGAGCTGGTCAGCGGGCTGCTGGCCGGCGTCGCCGACTACTGGACGACGCACGCTCGCGAGCTGCTACCGGCGCTCGCCTCGGCCGCAAGGGAACGACACGCCCGCTTCGGGGAGGTCGCCTTCCTCCTCGAGCCTGACCTGAAGGAGTCGGCCGGGGGCCTGAGGGATCTCGAAGCCCTCGCGCTGGCCGCCCGCGCCGTCCCTGCCCTCGCGGGGGTCCTCTCGCCGCCCGCCCTCGGCGTCCACCATCGCCTCCTCTTGGGAGCTCGGGTGGGCTTGCACGCTCGCACGGGCGGTGCGGGCAACCGGCTCCTCCTGCAGGAACAGGACGAGCTGGCGCCCTTGCTCGGCTACGCCGACGCCGATGCCCTCATGGCCGCCATCTCCGCCGCTGGGCGAGAGGTGATGTGGACGGCGGCTGACGGCTGGCGCCGGACTGCGTCCTTCCTGGCCGGGCCGCTCGGTCGAGCGGGCGGTCGCGACCTCGCCGTCAGCGACGGTGTCGTCCTGCGAGACGGGGAGGTGGCGGTCACGGCCGGGGCGCCCGGTCTCGAGGATGGCTCCCTCCTTCTGCGAGTAGCCGTCGCCGCCGCCGAGTACAGCCTCCCCGTTACGACGTCCACCCTGGCCAAGCTGGCGGCATCTTCGCCTCGTCCGCCGGAGCCGTGGGGGCCGGAGCTGCGCCAGTCGTTCATCTCTCTCCTGGAGTACGGCGCCGCGGCGACGCCGGTGCTGGAGGTCCTCGACCAGCTCCACCTGCTGGAGCGCCTCCTGCCGGAGTGGCTCCAGGTCCGGCACCGACCGCAGCGCAACGCCTATCACCGCTACACCGTCGATCGGCACCTTCTCGAGACGAGCGCGCAAGCTGCCGAGCGGATCCGCTCGGTGGGGCGCCCGGATCTGCTGCTCGTCGCGGCGCTCCTCCACGACATCGGCAAGGGCCAGGGTGATGACCACAGCGCCGTGGGGCGGGACATCGCGCGTGGCGTCGCCCGCAGGATCGGGTTCGCGGACGAGGACGTCGAGGTAATCGGCCGTCTCGTCGAGCACCATCTCCTCCTCGCCGACACGGCCACGCGGCGCGACCTTGACGACCCGGCCACCGCCGCGACGCTGGCGGCCGCCGTGGGTGACCGCCAGAGCCTCGAGCTCCTCGCCGCCCTCACCGAAGCGGACTCCCTCGCCACCGGCCCGACCGCTTGGAGCCCGTGGAAGGCCGGGCTCGTCGCCAAGCTCGTGGCTCGAACTGAGGCGCTCCTCGCCGGCACGGCGGCGCCGGCCGAGCGGTCGGCGAGCGTGCCGTTGCGGCATCACCTCGAGCTCGCCGCCAAGGGGAGCCTCCAGCTCGAGAGCGACGGAGACACCCTCACCGTGGTCGCCGCCGACAGGCCAGGGCTCCTCTCCCTCGTCGCCGGCACGCTCGCTCTCCATCGCCTCGACGTTCGCAGCGCCGTCGCGACGGACGACGGTGGCGACATGGCGATCGAGATCTTCGAGATCGCCCCCCGCGCCGGAGGCGAGGGTCTGGACATCGCCCGGTTGCGGGGCGATCTCGTTCGCGCCCTCGACGGCGAGCTCCTCCTCTCGGCCCGTCTCGCCGACCTCGAGAAGGCATACGCCCGCGGGAGACGCCCGGCGGCGGCGCGCCCGCCTGAAGTCCGCGTGATCGTGGACGAGGCTGCGTCCGCCCACGCCAGCGTCATCGAGGTACGCGCACCCGACTCCCATTCTCTCTTGTACCGCCTGACCCGGGTGCTGGCGGAGTCCGGTCTGGACGTCGTCTCGGCACGCTTGTCCACGATCGGTCACGAGGTCGTGGACGCCTTCTACGTCCGCGAGTCTGCCGGCGCCGGGCGGCCGCAAGCTCTGTGCTTGCAAGAGGTCGTCGCCCGCCTCGCCGCCGAAGCGTCGCCCGCAGGGACGTGACGCAGCTGCTCCGGCTCCATTTCAGTGCGCCAGGCCCCAGATGTTGATCCACTAGGATTCGCCCGTCCGGCCCCCGCACCCGTGGTGGAGATCCCTTGTCGAGACCTGTTCAAGCACGCCGACACGTCCACCGAAGGTCTCCCATGGTCGGGCTCGTGATGACGGGACTCGCGGTCGCCCTCGTCGCCGGCGGTTGTTCGGTGCTGATGGGACACGGCGACGCCACCTCGACGTCAGCACCAAACGTCGGTGTCGTGGGCGAGCACACCGGCCCGGATCCGGTGCACCCCAACCGGCAGGCCACGCCGCTCGAGGTGGTGTCGATCTCGCCCGCTCCCGGGTCCCAGGACGTCACTTTCACGTCCGCCGTCACGGTGCACTTCTCGGAGCCGCTCGCTCCGAACACCGCCGTGCCGAGCCTCTACCCCTCCGTCCCTGGGCGTTGGACAGCCGATGGTCCCGAGGCGCTCGTGTTCGAACCAAGAGGGAACTACGTCCCCTTCACGACGGAGACCCTCACCCTGAGCAGTGGCGTCCACGGTCTGCTCGCAGACAACGGCGGGCTGCTCCGCAAGTCGGAGACGGCGAGGTTCACCGTCGCCGACGGCTCCGAGCTCCGCTTGCAGCAGCTCCTGGCTGAGCTCGGCTACCTCCCGGTCCGCTTCGTGCCGAGCGTACCAACCGAGGGCCCCGCCCAGCTCACGAGCGACCCGAGCTCCGCACCCGCCGGCTCGACGACGACCACGACCACGACGACCACGACCACGACGACCACGA
>DASPSK010000120.1:0-7168 GCA_035623975.1 Acidimicrobiales bacterium
GCATCACAGAGGGAGATCAGCAGTCGCTCAGCATCCGATCAAGAGGGGGGGTTTCCCGAAAAGATTGCCCGATCGGGCAAGGCCGGGCAGCCGGGGGGCAAAACGATGCACCGCCGAAGACAGCGGTCTAGCATCTGTCAACCGGCACAAGGGCGGTGGTGGTATTCAAGATGGACGACATCGTCTGCAAAGTGTGTGGCACGCACGCCGCGAGCGGGGAGGCCTTCTGCGGCGGATGCGGTGCATTCCTCGAATGGGACGGAGAGCGCATCGCCGGCCCGTCCGACACGCCCCCGCTCGGCGAACAAGCCCCCGCCGCTGCCTCCGTCCCCTCGGCGGCCTCCGGGGCCGCCTCGCAGACCCCGCTCACCTCGGCGCCGCCGTCCCCTTCACCTCCACCTGCAGCGCTGGCGGGGTCGCCGGTGCCGACCGCTGCCGCCGCGACGGCCGAGAACCCCGCCAAGCCGCAGCCGGTGGCGGTGCAACCCGCCGTCCCCCTGGAACGCCCCAAGCCGGCGCCCGTACCGAGACCGAGCCGCGCCGTCGAGGGAGCCATCTACTGTGGTGCCTGCGGGGACGCCAACGCCCCGGAACGCCGCTTCTGCAGGCGTTGCGGCGCCGTGCTCGACCTGCCGACCGCCGTCGTGGCCGTGCGTCTACCGTGGTGGAAACGAATCTTTGGTCACCGGACTGCCACCACTTCGAGCAACGGCTCCGGCGGGGCCGCCCCGGCCGCCGCCGCCCCTGCCGGGGTGCCGCAGGCGACCGGTGCCCCGCCAGGTGCTCCCGCTCCCGCTCCCGCTGGGCCAGCCGGCTCCGCCGCCCCCGGCGGCCCGTCGTCGCCGGTGAAAGTGCCCCCGCCGCCGAGGGCGCCGGCCGGCCTCGGCCAGGCAGGCTCGGCCGCTCCGCCCGCTTACCGCCCGCCGGCCCACGCGGTTTCTTCGCGCTCGATCACTCCCGCCGGCCTCCCCAAGAAGGGCGGGAAGCTCGGCAAAGGCCTTGGCGTCGTCGTCCTTCTTGCCGTGATCATCTTCGCCGCCGTGCCGTCGCTGCGGCACTCGATCACCAACACCTTCCACAACATCGTCACGAAGCCGCAGGCGGTCGCCCTCGGCGGCGCCCCCGTGGCGCGGAACCACGGCTTCTGCCCGCCACCCCTCCTCGGGCAGAACAACGCCACCCTGTACTGGTACACGCGTCCGGCCGACGCCGGGCCCGAGTCGGTGAGCGTGGCGGTGGCGCCCTCGTTCGCCGGCACGATCTCCTCGGTCGTGTTCACACCGCTCGTCGCCAACCCCACGACGAGCCTGGCCGGACCGAGTCCCCACCCCGTCGTGCTCAGGCTCATCGCCACGCCTTCCGACACCGTCACGACCATCCGCTTGAAGGATCCGCCCGTCCTCCAGAGCGTGGCCGTGTCGCTGCCTGCACCCAGGCGGATCACCTTGAAGCTCCTGTCGTCCGATGCGGGGGCGGCCCGCAACACCTGTGCCGAGACTGGCATCGTCTTCGAAGGCAAGAGCAGCTAGCAATGGGCGATCCTGCCGCCGTCATGGGAGACCAGATCACGGCCGTCTGTCCCGGCCACCTCATCCCCAACCCGGCGACGGGGGCGCCCCAGCCCGCCCCGCCGCTGCCCTTCAGCGCGCCGATCACCCTCGGAACCGTCGCCACGGTGCTCATCTGTGGGAAACCGGCCGCCGTGGAGGGCTCGAGCGGCCTGTGCACGCCGCCCCACGTGGGCCTACACCCCACGGATCCCTACATGGCTCCGCCCACCGAGATCGGCCAAGTCGTCCTTGGTAGCGCCACGGTCCTGCTCGGCGGGATGGGTGCGGCGACCATGGCGTCGCAGTGCACGGTCTGCGACGGCGTGTCGGGCGAGCTGCAGGCGAGCGCCGCCACGGTGCTGATCGGCTGACTCGAGGAGATAACCCTTAGGAGGAGACCATGGGTGCCGAGGCTCGGCTCTCTGTACAGGCTCTCAGCGTCGTCCCGGGCGAGATCGGGCAGCTCGATGTGACGATCCGCAACAACGGGACGGTGGTCGACGAATTCCGCTTCGACGTCGTCGGTCTCCCGAACGACTGGGCGAGCTTCGACCCGCCGAGGGTGTCGCTCTTCCCAGCGCAGGAAGAGACCGTGCGGGTGAGTTTCGGTCCTCCGCGGCTGCCCACGACGGCGCCAGGGGCCCTCCCCTTCGGTATCCGGGCTCTCTCGACGGAGGATCCGGCGGGCAGCACGGTGGAGGAGGGGACCCTCTTCGTCGCTCCCTTCAGCGACGTCGTGGGTGAGCTCATCCCGCACGCCGCCCGGGGGCGATTCCGCGCCAAGCTGCAGCTGGCGGTCGACAACCGATCGAACATCGCCTATCGGGCACGCCCGAGCGGCGTCGATCCTGACGAAGCGGTCGCCCTGGCCTTTCAACCGCCCTATGTCGAGGTGGCGCCCGGCTCGGTGAGCTTCGTGAAGGTGAACCTGCGGTGCAGATCGCGCCTGTGGCGCGGGAGCTCGGTCACGCGGGCCTTCCAGGTGCTCTTGGAGGAGCAGGACGCCCTCAACGCCGCCGAGGCGGCCGCAGCCGGCCAGCCGCAACCAGCAGAGCAACCTGTCCACCCGCCCTCCATCCTCCTCGACGGCGTCATGCTGCAGGATCCGATCCTGCCGCGCTGGCTGATGGCGGCGTTGCTGGCCCTCGTCCTCCTCGCCATCGCAGCCGTGATCCTCTGGTTCAACCTCCTCAAGCCGCAGATACAGGCCGCCGCCCAGAACCAGGTCAGCAAGCAGCTCGCCAAGGATGGCATCACCGCCACGAGCCCGACGACGCCGACGACCCCGACGACCCCGACGACGCCGCCGGCTTCGACGAGCCCCGGCGGCGGGCAGGGGAAGGGCACGCCCACGAGCACGACCATCGTCTCCTTCACCATCAACCGCAGCCTCGTGGTGACCGGCAACTCCACGGCCACCTTCATCGTTCCCAGGTCGTACGTCCTCGAGATCACCGACGTGCTCGTGCAGAACACGGCCGGCAATTCCGGTGTCGTCTCCCTCTCGAACTCCGGGACCCTGCTCATGCGATGGTCGATGGTCGACTTCCGCGATCTCGACTACCACTGGATCACCCCGACCACCTTTGCGCCCTTCGCCAAAGTGCAGTTCACGTTGAGCGGCTGCTCGGGCAGCTGCTCCGCCGGCCTGTACTTTGCCGGCACCCTCGTGCGGAGCTGACGACGAGGTGACGCGGCGCCGGGCGCGCTCGGCCCTCGCGGCAGGAGCGATGCCGCTCGTGCTCGCCCTCGCCGGGTCGATCCTGCTCACCGCCGACAAGGTTGCCACCGGCGCGCCGGCCGGAACCTCGCCTCTCGTGTACGTGGCGGCGAGCAGCGGCGCCGGCGTGGGACAGCTCGACGCCTTCCGAGTGACCGATGTCGCAAGCGGGACCATCAGCCCCGTACAAGCCGACAACCTCGGCGGCGACGGCGCTGCGAGCGGCCTCGCCGTCACTCGAGACTCGAGTCGGGCGCTCGTCATCGCCAACTCGACCGCCGTCAACAACCTCGTAGCCGTCGACACCAGCAACGGCACCGCCGGGTCGCCTCTGCCAGTGGTATCTGCCAGTGCCGGTGCCCTCGACGCCGTCGCCGCCGACCCGGCCAACGGGGCGCTCGCCTATGCCCTCACGAGGTCCGGGTATCTCCTCAAGGTCAACCTCGACACCAACGACGTCTCGGAGGTGACCGACGTCACGACGACGGTGAACTCGGTCCCGTCGGCCTTCTCCATGTTCGCCGCCACGAGCCTGGCGCTCGGGGACGACGGGACGACCGCCTACATCGGGGCGGACGGGATCTACGGCGACGACGACGGCGAGGCCGTCCTGCAGGTGCCCCTCGACACGCCCAGCCCGCCGGTGACGGTATGGGCCCAACCGGCGCCGGCCTTTGCCGAGCGCGCCGGTGTCGTCGGTCTTGCCCTCAACCCGACCGACTCCGAGATCTTCGGATGCGACCGCGGAGAGGTCTTCGGCCTGCATCTTCCGATCTCCCCGACCGAGTCGCCCTTCGACGTGGTCGCAATGCCGGGCGTCCAGGCCGTCACCGTCGGGCCCCACGGCAAGAACGTCTACGCCGGCCTCGTCAACGCCAACGACACGGCGATGCTGGAGGGCTTCCCCATCACCGATTCCGGCGCCGTCACGACCGCGACGCTGCAGAGCAGTGCCTTTCTCCTCGCCGATCCGGACGAGCCCGTCCGCCTGGCGGTGACGGTCAATGGCGGCTCGCTCCTCGTCACCCTCAGCCTCGAGAGCGACGGCGACCCCGCCCCGTTCATGTTCTACGTCTCGCTTGGAGGCGGCACCGGTCCCGCTCCCACCATCACCCCCGGCCCCGCCCTCGCGCTGCCGAGCGACTTGTCGGATCCGGTGGCGCTCGCCATCACGCCTGATCAGGCACCCCGCGCCAGCTTCAGCGCGAGCCTCGCCGTCGCCGGAGCCCTCTCAACGTTCAGCGCCGCCGCCTCGACGGTCAAGTACGGGTCGATCGCGTCCTACGAGTGGAACTTCGGGGACGGGTCACCGCTCATCACCACCTCCGGCGACACGGCAACGCATGTCTTTGCCTCCGCCGGCACCTACACGATCACCTTGGTCGAACGTGACTCGGCCGGCACCGGCCTCCCCCCGGCGTTTCCGGGTACTCCGTGGGCGGCCAACGGCCCGGGACAGACCCCCTACCGACTCTCGTCGACGCTCGCCCGCACCAGTCAGCTCGTCACCATCGTCGCGAAGAGCCACGTCAAACCGCCGCCCAAGCCGCCGAAGAAGCCGCCCAAGAAACCACGGCTCACGCTCGAACCGACCGTGGGGCCTCCCGGATCGGTCGTCAGCGTCGTGGGAACAGGCTTCCCCGACAATGCCGTCGTGACCATCGAGTGGTCGACACCGAACGCCGCCTCGACGTTGCAGAAGGTGAAGGTGCACAACGGAGGCTTCACCGTTCAGCTCTTGGTCCTCGTGCCGGACCTACTCGGCCCGCGCCAAGCCGTCGCCCTCGCGTACCCGCAAGCGAACCGGCCTACGTTCCTCGTTGTGGCTGACGACGAGGAACCAGGAGGGCCAAACGCCACGCCGGTCTTCCGCTCGGAGGGGCCGTAACCCGGCTCTGCCCTGCTCGAGCACGTCGGGGGTCGGCCCTGCGCCGGACCGCCGTGGCCGCCGCCGGCCCGCCCGGACTGCAACGTGGTAGTGACTTCCGGACACATGCGTCCGGAACTCACTACCAGAGCGCCACCGCGACGGGCTCTGCTACGCGTGCTTCCAGAAGACCGTGAACGACACGAGCGGGTGGTGGGCGCCGGCGGGATGGGGCGGGCCGGCGGCCGCCCGCAGGACCTTGGCGCGCACGAGGTCGACCCGGGACGAGTAGAGCTGGAACGAGGGCGACAACGAGTGCGAGCTCGTGACGGTGTAGCCGAGCCCGGTGACGACATCCACGACCTCGTGCTCGAAGGTCGGCTGGCTGGAGGCCTCGCAGGGGCTGAACGTCACCGCCCCGAAGGACGCGAGCGGGTAATACCCCCCTTTGATCTTGGCGGGCGACTCGACGACGCACTCGGCCGAGTTGCCGATCGGCAGACCGTGCGCATCGCTGAGCGTCGTGCCGTAGCTGGCGAGGCGGTGCCCGCTGTGGGGGTTCCACTCCGCCATCGAGGCGACGTAGTGGGTGGCATTGACCTTCTTCACCCGCAGGCTGACCTCCTCGCCGGGAAGGACGGTCACACCGGAGATGACATGCGCTGGGTTGTTCTTCTTCTCGTCGTACCACTCGTCCCAAAGGTCGTATCCGGCCCTGCCGTGCTCGCAGTAGGCCGACACCCCCACCTGGGCGAGCGAGTAGTGGGAGTCATAGCCACCGATGCCCGCCCAGATGGATGTGAGGGTGGTCTCCCCGGCCGCGCACCGCACCCTGGGGACGACGATGTCCGTCGCCACGAGCTGCAGGTCGTAGGCGTCCGTGCCGAAGACGACGTACCCGGACCAGTTCGGCGAGATAACCGGCTTGGCTGGCGCTGCCCTCTCGCCGAGGGCCACGGACGGGACGACCACCACCGCTGCGAGCGCAGCGGCCAATCGGCGGAGCACTCCGCGAGCATACGAGGAGGTCCCGTCGAGATAGCGTTCACCCCCCTGAGGCGAGAGCCGAGAACCAGCGTCTTCCCTGTTCAGGCGATCATCTCCATCCGCAGCCCTCGCTCGTCGAGATCGCCTCCGAGCCGGACGAAGTCGTTGGCCAACCAGCGTCGTGCGGTCCAAGCCGCTACGAATGCATCGAGGACGTCATCGGGACCGGTGCCGGGCGGCCGGTCGACCGACACATTGTCGACGTCGGGAAAGGGCCCTCGCAGCGCCTTGAGGCGTTCGGCCCGTCCCTCGGGCGTCCGCTTCCCGTACGACAGCGGGCCTCTGGCGAGAATCCGAAAGCACACCTCTGGGTGCGCCTCGACGAGGTGGCGCTGTCGCTCCGGGCTCATGACTGCATCGACGGAGGCAATCTTCACCAAGATGTTGAAGGCTTGCTTGGAGATCCCCTTCCCTGACACCGTCCGGCTTCTCTCCAGCGCATCTGTGTAATTCGTCGCCCCGAGCACGCCTCTGGCAGGTGCGGGGAACACGGAGCTTCTTCGAGGTCCTATCAGCCTCCGGGCTTCGACATCGCACTGACGCGGACCCGATGGCGGCAGACCGATGGGTACGTCGATGCCGGCGGCCGCCAATCGGCCGGAGTCGAGGTCGGCGATCACGCTCCTCAGGTCAGCCACACACTCGACGGCTGCGCCGCCACCGTCGCTGACCGCCGGAACCTTGACGACCACCCACCCTCCCCGGCAGCCGTCGATGCCGGCGACGAATGTTCGGGACGGCTGAACCGTTGGCCTACGAGCCTGTCGCTCCGGCGTCATCGCCGTCGGTTCGGACCGGACCAGCGGGGCTTCGGCGTGCTGAGCGGCAGTATCGGCCAAACTCAGCCGAAGCCGTCCTGGAACTGCCCCGGCGGCAGCTGCCAGATGCCCTGGCTGAAGCTGATCGGGTCGATCTTGTTCTCCACGCAGCCACCGGAGTTGCCAGGGTTGTCGGAGAGCTCGTAGCCCCCGCCCGCGCCGGCGC
>DASPSK010000421.1:0-2424 GCA_035623975.1 Acidimicrobiales bacterium
CGCGGCCCGTGCATCTGCCCGAGGATGTAGATGAGGGCGATGCCGGCGAAGATGACGACGAGGACGGCGACGGCGCTCGGGTCGCCGGCGATGGCGAGGACGACGAGGAGGGCGATGAAGGCGGCAGCGAGCAAGCCGCCCGAGATCATCCCGATGTGGTCGACGAGGCGGAAGGGCACCCGCTCCATGTCTTGCCGGCCCGGCTCGGGCGTCGGACGGCCCCCCTCCATGCTCATCGCTTCACACCGCCGAAACGGCGCTCCCGCCCCTGGTACTCCCTGATCGCCGCGAAGAGGTTCTCGCGGCGAAAGTCCGGCCAGAGGACGTCGGTGAAGATGAGCTCCGAGTAGGCGAGCTGCCAGAGGAGGAAGTTGGATATGCGGTACTCGCCCGACGTGCGGATGACGAGATCGGGATCGGGCATGTCGGGCCAGTAGAGGCGGGCGTGGATGGCCCGCTCGTCCACCTTGGCGGGGGGCAGTCCGTCGGCGACTATTCGCCGGACGGCATCGACTATCTCGGAGCGCCCGCCGTAGTTGAAGCAGATCGTGAGGGTCATTCGCCGGTTGTGCGCCGTCATGGCGGCGGAGGTGTCCATGTGCTTCAAGAGGCGTCTCGGCACGCGCCAGTCGCGCCTGCCCGTGAAGCGGATGCGCACACCTTTGGCGGCGAGGTCGTCGCGGTGGCGGGTGAGGATCCCCTCGTTGAAATTCATGAGGAAACGGACTTCGTCCGGAGGACGTCGCCAGTTCTCCGTCGAGAAGGCGAACATCGAAAGCCAGCCCACTCCGACCTCGAGGGCGCCTTCGACGGTGTCGAACATCGCCTCCTCGCCGGCGGCGTGCCCAGCCGTGCGCGGCAGACCGCGGGCGCGCGCCCAGCGCCCGTTGCCGTCCATGACACAGGCGACATGATTCGGGACGCTCTTCGCGTCGATCCCGTCGATCGGCATTCAGGCGACGTTACTCCGGGCTGTCGTGAGCACCTGAGCCGGCGTCGAGGACGTCCCCCGCCCAACGCTTCGCAGCTGCTCGCGCCGGCTCGAGGTCGCCCGCCTGCAACAGCGGCCAGAGCGCTCCTTCCACGAGCCCGGCCCAGTCGAGCCCTTCGCTCGAGACACCGGCGGCACGGACGGCGGCGCGCGTCTCGCCGACGATGGCCGCCAGGTCGGCCACCTCGGCACCGACGGCTTCGCCGATGAGCCGCTTCACCCAGCCCGCCAGCCACGGGCTCACGCCTGCGGTGGAGACGCCGATGGAGACGTCGCCCCGCCTGAGAACGGCCGGCATCAAGAACGAGCACGAGGCCGGGTCATCGGCGGCGTTCACGAGCACACCGGCCCGTTCACCGTCGAGGTAGACCTCTCGGTCCACCTCCGGGTCCCCGGTGGCTGTCACGACCAGGCGGTAGCCGGCGACCTCGCCGGCCAGGTAGGGGCGGCGCAGGACGCGGACACCTAGCTCGTCGACCTGGGCGCAGGTCTGGGGCGAGACGATGGTCACGACCGCCCCGCATTGCAGCAAGGCGGCGGCCTTGCGGGCGCCGATCGGCCCACCGCCGACGACCAGGCAGGGCTGCCCGTCGAGCCGAAGCGCCAGGTGGAAGAGGGGCGGAAGGACGGCGAGCCCGGTTGAAGGGCGCCTCGCGCCCGGTGGGCCGGCTGCAGGGACGGCCTCGGCGGCAGGGGTGGGCAGCGATGCGCGGGGTGTCATGGGGGTGTCAGGCGGAATACCCTTAAAATCTGATCGGTTTAGTCAGGTATAGTACTCGGGCTGACCGCCGGGCACTATTCGACCGGTGGTCCAAGGGGGGCGATAACTTGAACGCCAATGAGGCAGTTGCAGTGATCGAGGCAGGAACCGTCGACGAGCACGAGCTTGCCGCTGTCTCGGCCCGGCTCGAGTCCTTGCCGATCCGCCAGGCCGCCGAGGGCGCCATCGCCTGGGTGGTCGAGAACTTCGGGGACGCCTACGCGGTGGCGAGCTCTTTCCAAGACGCCGTCCTCATCGATCTCGTCATCACAGCCGACCCGGATGCCGAGATCATCTTTCTCGACACCGACTTCCACTTCCCCGAGACGCTCGCCTTCGTGGAGCGGTTGCGCAAGACCTGGAAGCTCAACCTCACCACGACGCACCCGGCCATCGGGCGGGAGGAGTCCCCGTGCGGCAGCCCCGGGTGCTGCCAACTCCGCAAGGTGGAGCCACTCAACGCCGCCCTCAAGGGCAAGGCGGCCTGGGTGACCGGGCTCAAGCGAGTGGACACGCCCGAGCGAGAGGCCGCCCCCATCATCGCCTGGGATCCCCAGCGGAACATGGTGAAGGTGAACCCGGTCGCCACCTGGAGCGACGAGGACATCGACGAGTACCTCGCCGAGCACCGGCTCCCCCGGCATCCGCTCACCTACGTGGGCTATGTCTCCAT
>DASPSK010000423.1:0-2205 GCA_035623975.1 Acidimicrobiales bacterium
CATGACCCGGATGACGAGCGACATCGAGAACCTCCAGCAACTGCTTCAGGATGGGCTCGCCCAGCTCCTGGTACAGGCCTTGACGATGGTGGTGATCACGATCGTGCTCTTCACCCTGGACGTGAAGCTGACCCTGATCACGCTCGCGATCATCGTTCCGGCGCTGACGCTCGGGTCGCTTTGGTTCAGGGCAGCGTCGGAGCGTGGGTATAACCGCGTCCGGGATGGAATCGCGAACGTACTGGCAGACCTGTCCGAGAGCCTGCACGGGGTGCGCACGGTCGCGGCCAACAATCGCCAGCGCTTCAACGTCGTGCAGCACCGCAATGTGGTCGGCGAGTACCGCGACGCCAACAACTACACAGCTCAGATCAACGCCGTCTACGGCCCCGGGACGACGATGCTCGGTTACCTCGGTCAGGGCGCTCTGCTCGCGATCGGCGGCAACATGGTCCTCCATGACCAGCTCTCGATCGGAGCGCTGGTGGCTTTCTTCCTTTACCTCAACCGATTCTTCGCGCCGATCCAGCTGCTCGTCCAGCAGTACAACACCTTCCAGCAGGGAAGCGCTTCGATCTGGAAGCTGCGGACGCTGTTCGCGCTGGCGCCCAGTACCCCCGAGGATCCGCAGGCGCAGGAGCTGCCCCCAATCGAGGGGGAGATCACCTTCGACCACGTGACCTTTGGTTATGACCCGAGCTCGCCGGTCGTTCGCGACGTCGACCTGCGGATCCGCGCCGGGGAGACCGTCGCCTTCGTCGGCGCGACGGGCGCCGGCAAGTCGACGCTCGCGAAGCTGATCACCCGCTTCTACGACCCCACCGAGGGCCGCGTGCTAATCGACGGCCACGACATCCGGCACGTGACGATCGACTCGTTGCGTCGACAGTTGGGCGTCGTGCCCCAGGAGCCGTTCCTGTTCGCCGGGAGCCTCCGCGACAACATCGCGTTCGCCTGCCCCGACGCCAGTGACGAGGAGGTGTGGGAGGCCGTGCGTGCGGTCGGGCTCGCCGACGTCGTCGACCGGATGCCGGAGGGTCTGGATACGATCGTTCACGAGCGCGGGCAATCGCTCTCAAGCGGCGAACGCCAGCTGATCGCGCTCGCCCGTGCCTTCATGGCCCACCCGCGCGTGCTGGTGTTGGATGAGGCGACGTCGAATCTTGACCTCGCCTCGGAGACGAAGATCGAAGCCGCGCTCGATGTGTTGCTGGAGGCACGCACCGCGGTCCTGATCGCCCACCGGCTGACGACGGCGATGAAGGCGGACCGGATCGTAGTCGTCGATGGCGGCCGGATCGTTGAGCTCGGGACGCACCAGCAACTCGTCGCCCGTCACGGGCGCTACGCCTCGATGTACGCCACCTGGATCAGCCAGGCCGAAGCGCAAGCAGCCTAGGTTTGTCACCGTCCCACGACACGTGAGGAGGACAGATGCACGAGCAGGAAATTCGCGTTAGCACTCCAGATGGCGAGATGACCACCTTCGTTGTCCATCCCGACGATGAGGGCTCGTTCCCCGTCGCAGTGCTGTACATGGATGCCGTCGGCTATCGGGAGCAGCTGAAGGAGAACGCGCGGCGGTTCGCGGCCGACGGTTACTACTGCGTCGCGCCCGATCTCTTCTACCGCTCGGGCGAAAAGCTGACGTTCGACATGGGGAAGCTCAGAGCAAGTGGATTCCAGGGACCCGACGCGGAGCGCCTGATGAGCGTCGTCTCGAGCCTGAAGCCCGAGATGGTGGTGAGCGACACCAAGGCGATCTTCGAGGCGATCGAGTCAGACCAAGCGGCGGCCAGCTCGGGTCCGAAGGTGTGCGTCGGCTACTGCATGGGCTCCCGGTTCGCGCTGCGCGTCGCCTCCGTGCTCGCCGACGAGTTCGTGGCCGCGGCCGGCATCCACCCCGGCCCGCCGATCACCGACCAGCCCGACTCCCCCCACCACGACCTGCCCGGGGTGCGCGGTGAGCTGTACTTCGCCTTCGCCGAGAGCGATCGCTTCCCACCCGAGCTGGTCGACCGGTTCCGCGACGAGCTCGAGCGCAATGAGATCAGAGGGGTGGTCGAGCGTATTCCCGGCACCGAGCACGGGTTCTCGATGGCTGACCTGCCCGTCTACCAGCGCGAGGCTGCCGAGCGGCACTTCGAACGGACGCTCGACCTCTGGCGACGCAATCTCTCGCAGCAGACGGTGGAGGTCTGAACG
>DASPSK010000165.1:0-7003 GCA_035623975.1 Acidimicrobiales bacterium
CGCCGACACCCTCCGGCCCTACCTCGCCCTCTACATCGGGGGGATGGGCGCCCGCGAGGTGAACTTTCATTTCGAGGTCTTCGCCCGCATGGGTTTCGAGGAGGCTGCTCGACGCATCCAGGACCTCTACCTCGAGGGCCACAAGGAGGAGGCGGCGGCGGCCGTGCCCACGGCGCTCGTGGAGGCGACCTCGCTGATCGGCCCGCGGGAGAAGATCCGCGACGACCTCGAGGCCTGGCGGGAATCGCCCGTGACGACGCTGCTCGTCGGCGGCGGCATCGAGCAGATGAGGCTCATGGCCGAGCTTCTCGGCTGAAGGCGACGCTCGTCAGGCGGAGGCGTTCGCGGCCGGGCGTGCCTCAGGCGGAAACGTTCGCGGCCGGGCGTGCCTCAGGCGGAGGCGGCAATGGCCTGGCCGAGCTCGGCGAGCTGGGGGGCGGCGCCCCCGAGGGCGAGGTCGACCTGCTTGGCGGCGAGGAAGTAGCGGTGGACCGGATAGTCCCGGTCCATGCCGATACCACCGTGGAGGTGCTGGCAGGTGTGCACGACCCGCTGCCCGGCCTCGCTCGCCCAGTACTTGGCGATCGTGACCTCGGCCGAGGCGGGCAGGCCGGCCGACAGCCTCCAGGCCGCCTGCCAGGCCGTCAGCCGGACGCCGAGGGTGTCGATGAAGGCGTCGGCCGCCCGCTGCCCCACCGCCTGGAAGCTGGCGAGCACGCGGTCGAACTGCTTGCGCTCCTTGACATAGGAGGCCGTGATCCGCAGCGCCTCCTGCAGGCAGCCGGCTGCGGCCACGCAGAGGGCGGCCGTCACCCGGTCGACGAGCCAGTCGAGCACGTCGGCCTCCTCCGAGGTCTCCGATCCGAGCAGGGCGCCCGCCGGCGCGGCCACCGAGGAGAGCCGCAGCCGCGCCTCGGGCCGGCCCGTAGTCGTGTCCTGGCGCTCGCGTTCCAGGCCGGCGGCCCCCGCCTCGACGAGCACGACGCCGGACGAGCCGGTAGGTAGCGTCACGGGCACGAGGTAGGCACCCGCCGCCAGACCCGCCGGTACGCAGATCTTCTCCCCCTCGAGCATGAAGCCGTCGCCGGCCGGCCGGGCCGTTGCCGCCGGCCGCCGGGGCGGCGCCTGCGCCTCGGCGAGCGCCGGGGTGATCACGAGCGAGCCCGCCCCCACCTCGGCCACGGCCTTGCGCAGGCCCGCCGGGCCGAAGCGCTCGATCGCCAGGGCGCTCAGCACGCTCTCGAGGTAGGGCACGGGCGCCAGCCTGCGCCCTACCTCCTCGAGCACGGCACAGGCACCGAGGAGGCCCATGCCGGCACCGCCGCCGTCCTCGGCGAGGGGCGCAGCCAGCAGGCCGGCGGAGGCGAGCTGCCCCCAGAGGACGTGGTCGACACCGTCGCCGCCGGCGGCCGCCTCGTCCTCGGTGCTCTTGAGCCGTGCCGGCGTCGAGCGGTCCGCCAGGATGCGGGCAGCCAGCTCGGAGAGCGCCTTCTGGTCGTCGTCGAGCTCGAAATCCATCGTCGTGCGGCTCCTCAGCGGCCGGAGTGAGGCAGCCCGAGCCCGAACATGGCGATGAGCTCCCGCTGGATCTCGTTCGCCCCGCCTCCGAAGGTCAGGATCAAGAAACCCCTCGTCAGCCTCTCCAACCGCCCGTGCAGCACCGAGGCCGGGGTGTCGCCGCACAAGTACGCCTGCGGCCCGACGATCTCCATGAGCCGCCGGAGGGCATCGAGGTAGAACTCCGTCCCGAAGACCTTCACCGTCGAGGCGTCGGCGACATCGAGGACCGCCGAGCTCGCCACCTTCCAGTTGGCGAGGCGGAGGAACTCGAGCTTGGCCCGGACGACGGCGAGCTCGTGCTGCACCCAGGCGTCGTCGATGAGGCGCCCGCCGTCGGGGTGGCGGGCGCCCGCCGCGAAGCTGACGACGTCCTCGAAGGCCCTCTCGATCGAGCCGACCGAGCACAGCGTCACCCGCTCGTGGTTCAGCTGGTTCGTGATGAGCGTCCAGCCCTGGTTCTCTGCGCCGACGAGGTTCTCCGCCGGCACGCGTACGTTCTCGTAGAACGTCTGGTTGATGTCGTGGCCGTGCAGCAGCCGCATCGGCGTGTAGGAGAAGCCCTCGGCCGAGGTGGGCACGATGAAGATCGAGATGCCGCGGTGCTTGCCGGCCTCGGGGTTGGTGCGCGCCGCCAGCCAGACGTAGTCGGCGTCGGACGAGAGGCTCGTGAATATCTTGGCGCCGTTGATGACGTACTCGTCGCCGTCGCGCACCGCCCGTGTCGTCAGCGATGCCAGGTCGGTGCCCGAGCCGGCCTCGGTGTAGCCGATGCAGAAGTGGATCTCTCCCCGCAGGATCGGCGGGAGGAACCGCCGCCGCTGCTCGTCGCTCCCGAAGGCCATGATGGTCGGCCCCACCGTGTTGATCGTCAACATGGGCACGGGTGCACCCGCCCGCATGGACTCGTCGAAGAAGATGAACTGCTCCATCGTGGATCGCCCCTGCCCGCCGTACTCCTTCGGCCAGCCGATCCCGAGCCAGCCGTCAGCGCCCATCTGGCGGGCGATGCGCTTGTGTGTGGGGGTGATGCCGGGAACCTCGAGCTCCTTCAGGACCTCGGGCGTGAGGAGGCGGTCGTAGTACTCGCGCAGCTGCTTGCGGAGCGACTGCTGGTCCTCGTCCAAGCCGATCTGCACGGAGCCCCTCCCTCGGCCGCATCCGCCGGCGGTGCCTGCGGTCGCAAAGTGTAACGCGTTCTAGTTTTGCTTGACGGGACGGTTTGCCTATGCTCCCCGCCATGCCTGATGCCGTCATCGTCGCCACCGCCCGCAGCCCCATCGGCCGTGCGTTCAAAGGTTCGCTCAAGGACGTCCGCCCTGACGACCTGGCCGCCTTCGTCGTCGAGGCCCTGCTGGAGAAGGTGCCCGCCCTGCCCCCGGGCGAGATCGAGGACCTGATCCTCGGCTGTGGGCAGCCCGCAGGCGAGGCGGGCTTCAACATCGCCCGCGTCGTCGCCATCCTCGCGGGCCTCGACGAGCTTGCCGGCGTCACGGTCAACCGCTACTGCTCCTCGTCCCTGCAGACGATCCGCATGGCCGCCCACGCCGTGCGCGCCGGCGAGGGCGACTGCTTCATCGCCGGCGGCGTGGAGACGACGAGCCGGTTCTTCGCCGGCAGCTCCGACGGCGTGCCCGGCACGCACAACCCGCTCTTTGCAGAGGCCGAGGCTCGCACGGCCACGAGCGCCGAGGGGGGGGCGCCCTCCTGGGAGCCGCAGCCCGGGCTGCCGAACATTTACATCGCCATGGGCCAGACGGCCGAGAACGTCGCCGAGTACGAGAACGTCAGCCGCGAGGAGATGGACAGTTTCGCCTGCCTCTCACAGAACCGAGCGGTGGAGAACGAGGAGAACGGCTTCTTCGAGCGGGAGATCACGCCCTACCCGCTCGCCGACGGCACCGTCGTCTCGCGCGACGACGGCCCCCGGCCCGGCACGACGCTCGAGGGCCTCGCAAAGCTGCAGCCGGTCTTCCGCCCGGACGGGCGCATCACCGCCGGCAATGCCTGCCCGCTCAACGACGGCGCCGCCGCCGTCGTCGTCATGAGCGACACCCGCGCTGCCGAGCTCGGGATTCGCCCCCTCGCCCGCATCGTCTCGAGCGGTGTGAGCGCCCTCAACCCCGAGATCATGGGGCTGGGCCCGATCGAGGCGACCCGCCAGGCCCTCAAGCGAGCCGGCATGACCATCGATGACGTCGACCTCGTGGAGATCAACGAGGCCTTCGCCGCTCAGGTCATCCCTTCGGCCAAGCACCTCGGGATCGAGTGGGACAAGCTCAACGTCCACGGCGGCGCCATCGCCCTCGGGCACCCGTTCGGCATGACGGGGGCGCGCATCATGACCACGCTCATCAACGGCCTCGAGAACCAGGACAAATCCGTCGGCCTCGAGACGATGTGCGTCGGCGGCGGCCAGGGCATGGCGATGATCGTCGAGCGCATCGGCTGAGTATCCTCAGGCCGTCAGCCCCCCGTCGACGGGCACGATCGAGCCCGTCATCGGTCCCGCCTCCTCCGAGGCGATGAAGGCGATGGCGGCGGCGATGTCGGCGGGCGGGCAGAAGCCGAAGGGCGAGATCAACCGCGCCAGCAGTGCACTGGAGGCGCCCTCGGGTAGGGCGAAGCTCGAGAGCAGCGGCGTGTCCACGCCTCCGGGGGCGACGGCGTTCACCCGGAAACCCACCTCGAGGTACTCGACCGCCAGCGCCTTGGTGAGTTGCACCACGCCGCCCTTGGAAGCGCAGTAGGCCGCGCTGTACGGCTGGCCCATGAGGCCGGCGGAGGAGGCGACGTTCACGATCGCCGGCCGCGGTCTCGCCTCGGACGCCGGTACGCCTCGCCGCCGCCGGTAGCGCTTCGGCTCCTCGGCCACGAGGGCGCTCCAACGCCGCAGCGCCGCCCGGCAGACGAGAAACGTCCCCGTCAGGTTCACGCCGATCGCCCGCTCCCACTCTTCGTCGGTGGTCTCATGGGTATGGGAGAAACCCCCCACGCCCGCCACATTGCACACGACGTCCGGTACGCCGGCAGCCGACTCCAAGGCGGCGAAGGACCGCTCGACCGCAGCCGCGTCCGAGACGTCACACTCGAGGCCGACGACAGTGGCGCTGCCCACAGACCTCACGGCCGCCACAGCATCGGCCAGTGCCCCCGCGTGGAGGTCGACGCATCCGACTGCCGCCCCCTCGGCCGCGAGGCGCTCGGCCGTGGCCCGGCCGATGCCGGATGCCGCGCCCGTCACGAAGGCCACGCGTCCGGTGAACCTCGCGGGTGCTGACATGGCCCGCCACCGTAGCCCCGGGCCGGCGCAGCCGCCGGGGCGCCGAAAGGCGCCCGCGGCACCCCATGGGGGATAATCTGAGCGTGATCACGTCGTGAAGCCGATACCCGTCGTCTTTCACATCGGCGCCCTCCAGATCCACACCTACGGCATCGGCCTGGCGATCACGTTCTGGGTGGCGTACCGGTACTTTGCCCGGCGCCTGCGCGCCCACGGGTACGACGACGCCTGGCTCGGACGTGCTTTTGTCTGGATCATCGCCGCCTCCATCCTCGGGGCGAGGGCGGTGACGGTCGTCGCCAACTGGGGTTACTACTCGAGGAACCTCGGCGACATCGTGGCCGTGTGGCACGGGGGGCTGTCGAGCTGGGGAGGCCTCCTCGGAGGGGTGCCGACCGGCCTCTACCTCGCCCACCGTTGGTGCAAGTCGCTGCGCCTCGTCGTCGCGCTCGACCTCGTGGCCCCCGTGCTCGCCCTCGCCTGGGCGATCGGGCGGTTCCTCGGGCCCCAGCTGATGGTGGGTGGGGGCGGGTACCCTACGAAGGCCTGGTACGGCATGGAGTACGCCGGCGAGACGGGCAAGCGGTTGCCGGTGCCGGTCTTCCAGGGGCTCGAGTGCTTCGTCGTCTTCTTCCTCGCCCTGCAGGTGGAGAAATACATCGCCCGCCGCGGCGGGCCCTTCGGGGTCGTCGTGACAGCCACCATGACGATGTACGGCGTGACCCGCCTCTCCGACGAGTCGTTCTTGCTGCCACACGGCCCCGCCGGTACCTGGGTCGAGGTCATCTCGGGTGCCTTCATCGTGGTGGGCCTGGCCTTCTGCGTCTTTCTCCTCTGGCGTGACAGGGGTCGCACCAGGCCCTTGGGCAGTGAGGGAGGGTCTCGTGATCCCTGGGAGAACCCGGAACCGCTCAAGCGCGAAGTCGCCGAAGCCGATATAGAAGAGGTCGGCGACGCAAGTGGCGCCGTCGTCGTCGCGGTGGAGCCGCAGCTTGGCGGCGATGATGACGGCAAGACTGCCGATACCGGCGGCCGCGATCCGGACGGCGTCCGAGCAGGCCTCGACGACCTGCCCTGAACGTCCCGAGGGGCCGCGGTGACCGTGCACCCGTTTCGGCGTGGTGCGTGAGCAGGCCCTGCGGGGCGGACCGGGAGGGAGGACGGGTGGCGGACGAAGACTCGAACGAGCCACTGCCCGGCGACGTCCCCGCTCCGGTCGAGGAAGACCCGACGGAGGATGCCGGCCCGGCGGCAACCGCGGCGGCCCCCCCAAAGCGAGCCGCTTCGACCGCACCCTCCGGGAGTTCGCGAAAGCGCCCCGCCTCCGGAGCGGCGGCGCCGCGCAAGCGCACCGGCTCAGCGGCCTCCGCAGAGGGGCCGCGTCCGCGCACGGCTACGAGCGCGTCCGCCGCCACGGCGCGAAAGCGCCCGTCGGCGGCGTCGGCCACAGCGGCAGACAAGCCGTCAGCCACCCCGCGAAAGCGGGCCACCGCCTCTCCGGCCCCTGCCGGCGGGGCGCGGAAGCGGGCCGCTTCGACGGCGACCGCCGCCAGCGCCCGCAAGCGTTCCGGCGCGGCCTTGTCGGCCAAGCCGTCGGGAGCCAACGACGCCGTCGCCGGGGACGGTGTCCTGCCGACCGAGAGCGTCCTTCCGACCGAGAGCGCCCTTGCTTCTGAGGCCGCCGTGCCGCCGGCGAGCACCGCCCCTTCCGACGACATCCAACAGCTGATCGACAGCGTGGCCCTCTCCGAGGATCTCGTTGCCGGGACGAGCGCGGCGGGGACCATCGACATCCAAGACGTCATCGACAGCGTGCCCCTCGCCAAGGGCGAGACCCAAGGCGCGGGCGCCGCCGCCTCCGGTGTCGCTGCGCAGGGGACCACCGGCAGCCGCACGACCTCGGATCAGCACGTCTGGCACGCCAACGGCCCTGTCCCCCTCGAGAGCGAGCTGGCGGCGCTGGCCGCCCGCGGGGCGCCGAAGAAACGGCTGCAGCTCTTCCAGATCCGGGTCGGCCTCCCCATCCTCGCCGTCTGCATCGGCGTGCTGGCCTTCTTGGTCGCCTCCTCGGGCGGCAGTGCAGGCAGCACCGCTTCCACGACGACACTCAGCGGGACGACCACCTCGAGCAGGGGGGTGACGACGACGCCGGCGGCCACGACG
>DASPSK010000189.1:0-4789 GCA_035623975.1 Acidimicrobiales bacterium
GCCGTCAGCCTTTCGCCCTGCTGGGCGCGGGCCGCCTCGATGGTGGGCGGGCGGGCGGCATCGACGTCCTCGAGGTACCCGATCGGGCCTGGCGGGCGACGGTGAGGCCGTCGCCCGTGGCCTCGCGCAAGTCCCGCTGCAGCCGGTAGGCCCGCACCAGGAGCCAGGCGCCACCCATGATGAAGGGGATCCCGAACCCCCAGTAGTGGAGATTGAAGACGGCAAGCCCATAGAGGGCCATGACGATGCCGAGAAACAAGCGCTTCCGTAGCATCGCCGTCGCCAGGATCAAGACGGACAAGGCGAGGAGGACCGCACCGAGGTCGTAGTAGAGGGACACGGCGACGTGCAGCTTGTTGAGCTGCCCGCTCCTCAGGAGCGCGGGCGGGTCGTTGACGATGAGGGCGCTGATCACGAGGAAGCCGATGGCGGCGGCGAACGGGGCGGCCAGCAAGCCGACGAGCCGCTCCTTGTCGTTGGCGGACCGGGCGGCCACCTCCAACTCCTCGACGGGGCGCGATTCGCCGGGCGCAGCCCGGCTCGAGGCCGCCTCCGGATCGACCGGCTTCATGATGGCCTTGCGCAGGCGAGTTCCGACCGAGGCCGTGTCGGCGCCTGGGTTCGATGAGGGGGGACGGAGGGGCGCGAGCCGCCTGCGGCTGGGCATTTCCGGAGCGTACCGTCGGCGTGTTTCTCGAATGTGAACGGCGTGTGAAACCGCCCGTGCGTCGGCCGGCCGGCTGTCAGCGCTCAGCCTGGCGGACGACAGCCTCGGCGGCGCCGGCGGGCTGGCCCGGCTAACGCTGTGCCTGGCGGGCGACCGCCTCGGCGGCAGCGGCGGCGGCCTCGGGGTCGCCCAGGTAGCGGGCGCCGCGGACGCCGAGGCGGTCGTCGAGGTCGTACACGCGGGGGAACCCCGTCGGGATGTTGACATCGACGATGTCGGCATCCGAGATGCCCTCCAGCTCCTTGGCGAGCGCCCGCAGGCTGTTGCCGTGGGCCACGACGAGGACGGTGCGGCCCTCCAGCAGCTCGACGCCGATGGCGTCCTCCCAGTAGGGCCGGAGCCGGTGGACGACGTCCTTGAGGCACTCGGTTGCCGGCAGGGCCGAGGCGGGCACCCCGCGGTAGCGGAGATCGTTGATGGGGTGGTTGGGATCGTCGCGCCCGACGGGCGGCGGCGGCACGTCATAGCTCCGCCGCCACAGTTTCACCTGCTCGTCACCGTGCAGCTCGGCCATCTCGCGCTTGTTCAAGCCCTGGAGAGCGCCGTAGTGGCGCTCGTTCAGGCGCCAGTGGCGACGGACGGGCAGATAGCTCCGCTCCATCTCGTCGAGGGTGAGGTTGGCGGTGCGCACCGCCCGCTTCAGCACGGAGGTGTGCACCGTGTCGATCTCGAGAGCCGGCTCGGCCGCCAGCAGCCGGCCGGCTTCGCGCGCCTCCTCCTCGCCTCGAGGGCTGAGATCGACGTCGGTCCACCCGGTGAAGCGGTTCTCGGCGTTCCAGGTGCTCTCTCCGTGGCGCAGGATGACGAGCGTCGGCACGTGACGGAGGTTACCTGGTCAAACGGTGTCGACAAACTTGACAATGCTGCACTCAAGTTCGTTATACTGCTCACATCAAGTGAACTCGAAGAGTGGAGGATTTGAGATGCCGAAGGCCGTAGGAATCGACCTCGGGACGACGAACTCGGTGGTTGCGTTCCTCGAAGCCGGTGAGCCGACCGTGATCCCGAACGCGGAAGGCGGGCGCACCACGCCGTCGGTCGTGGCGTTCACGAAGTCAGGTGAGGTGCTCGTCGGCGAGGTTGCCAAGCGCCAGGCGATCACCAACCCGGACCGGACCGTGCGATCGGTCAAGCGTCACATGGGCACCGACTGGAAGATCGAGGTGGACGGGAAGGCCTACACGGCCCAGGAGATCTCCGCCCGCATCCTGCAGAAGCTGAAGAGGGACGCCGAGGGGTACCTGGGCGACACCATCTCCCAGGCGGTCATCACCGTCCCGGCCTACTTCGACGACGCTCAGCGCACCGCCACGAAGGAGGCCGGCCAGATCGCCGGCCTCGAAGTGCTGCGGATCATCAACGAGCCGACGGCGGCCGCGCTCGCCTACGGCCTCGACAAGGAGGGCGCCGATCAGACCGTCCTCGTCTTCGACCTCGGGGGCGGCACCTTCGACGTCTCGATCCTCGACATCGGCGAGGGCGTCTTTGAAGTGAAGGCGACCGCCGGCAACACCCACCTCGGGGGCGACGACTGGGACCAGCGCATCATCGACTGGCTGGTCAAGTCCTTCAAGGACACCGAGGGCGTCGACCTCTCCAACGACAAGATGGCCATGCAGCGGCTGAAGGAGGCCGCCGAGAAGGCCAAGATCGAGCTGTCCGCCGTGCAGGAGACGACGATCAACCTGCCCTTCATCACGGCCACGAACGAGGGTCCCAAGCACCTCGACCTGAAGCTCACGCGGGCGAAGTTCCAGGAGCTGACCGAGGACCTCGTGGAAGCCTGCCGGGGGCCTTTCAACTCCGCCATCTCCGACGCCAACCTGACCAAGGAGCACATCGACCACGTCATCCTCGTCGGTGGCGCCACCCGCATGCCTGCCGTGCAGGAGCTCGTGCACAGCCTGACCGGCAAGGAGCCCCACAAGGGCGTCAACCCGGACGAGGTCGTCGCCGTGGGGGCCGCCATCCAGGCAGGCGTGCTGAAGGGCGAGGTGAAGGACGTCCTTTTGCTGGACGTGACGCCCCTCAGCCTCGGCATCGAGACCAAGGGCGGCATCACGCACCGGTTGATCGAGCGCAACACGACAATCCCGACGCGCCGGTCGGAGATCTTCACGACGGCGGAGGACGGCCAGCCTTCCGTGGAGATCCACGTCCTCCAGGGCGAGCGGGACATGGCCATGTACAACAAGACGCTCGGCAAGTTCCAGCTCGTGGATCTGCCGCCGGCTCCCCGGGGCGTCCCCCAGATCGAGGTCGCCTTCGACATCGACGCCAACGGCATCGTGCACGTCTCCGCCAAGGACCTCGCCACCGGCAAGGAGCAGTCGATGACCATCACGGGACAGTCGTCGCTTCCGAAGGACGACATCGCCCGCATGATCCGCGACGCCGAAGAGCACGCCGCCGACGACAAGCGGCGCCGCGAGGAGGCGGAGACCCGGAACAACGCCGACACGCTCGTCTACCAGACCGAGAAGCTGCTGCGCGAGCAGGGGGACAAGGCCCCGGCCGCCGAGAAGGCCAAGGTCGAGGAGGCGTTGAAGACCCTGAAGAGCGCGCTCGAGGGGACCGACGTCGAGGCGATCAACCGGGCCCTCGAAGCCCTGAAGACGGCGACTCAGTCGATGGGCCAAAAGATCTACGAGGCCGCCGGCGCGGCAGCGTCGAGCTCGGGCGGTGACGGATCGGGCTCGGGCTCGGCCGGCTCGAGCGACGGCGGCGCCTCCGACGACGAGGTCGTCGACGCCGAGATCGTGGATGGCCCGGGTACGGGCGACGCATGAGCAACGTGTTCGGCGAAGCGCCGGAGCCTTTTGCCAGCAGCGAGTCGGGGGCTGAGCCCGACAGTCGAGCCGACGGTGGCCGCCGTGACTCCGAGGCCGGAGCGGCGGGCGGAGCCCCCGAGGCAGAGCTCGTCGCCGGCCCGGCCGCGGATGCGGAGCCAGTCGGGGAGGACGGGCAGCAGGCCGCCGGGCCGGAGGACGACGTCTTCAAGCTCAATGTGAGTGACGACTTGTCCAGTCTCGAGACCCTCCTCTCCGACGACTTCGCCCGCATCAGTGCCGAGCGGGACGAGTTCCTCGACGCTCTCAAGCGACTGCAGGCCGACTTCGACAACTACCGCAAGCGAACCGAGCGCCAGCAGGCCGAGCTGAGGCGACGGGCGAGCGAAGCCCTCGTGGCCCGTCTCCTGCCCGTGCTCGACGCCCTCGAGCTCGCCATGTCGCACCTCGGTCTCGGGGCCGCCACGCCGACGGATGAAGCCTCGACAGCGCTGCTGCAGGTCAACAGCCTGCTCCGCGACGTCCTCGGGCGGGAGGGCCTTGAGCGGATCGATGCCGTCGGGGTCGGTTTCGACCCGACGGTTCACGAAGCCACGGCAGTCGACGAGAGCCAGGCCGCCGATGGGGCGGGCACCGGGGACGAGGCGGCTGGGCCGACCGTCACCGAGGTGTGGCGGTCCGGATACCGCATCGGTGATCGGGTGATCCGACCGGCGATGGTCCGGGTGCGCGGTTGACGAGCCGGCGAGAAAAGGCCCCAGGCTGAGGTATGGCTCCGCAACGCGACTGGTTCGAAACCGACTACTACAAGGTGCTCGGCGTCGCCCCCGAGGCGACCGAGAAGGAGATCACGCGCGCCTACCGCAAGCTCGCCAAGAAGTACCACCCTGACGCCAACCCGGGCTCCGAGGACCAATTCAAGAAGATCGCCGCCGCCTATGACGTGCTCGGCGACGCCGAGAAGCGCAAGGAGTACGACGAGGTCCGCCGGCTGGGCCCCTTGGCCGCAGGGGCAGGGGGTTTCGGTCGCGGGGGCAGCACCGGTGATGGCGGGGGCTTCAACTTCCACATCGACGACCTCGGCGACCTCTTCGGCAACCTCTTCGGGCAGGGTAGAGCGCGCAACCAGAAGACGACGACCTGGACGAGCGCCCGCCGCGGGCAGGACGTCGACGCCGAGCTGCACCTGCCCTTCATCGAGGCGATCCACGGCGCCGTCGCCTCCGTCAACGTCGTCACCGGGGCGATCTGCCACACCTGCGGCGGCTCGGGC
>DASPSK010000193.1:0-2679 GCA_035623975.1 Acidimicrobiales bacterium
CGATCGGCCGGCCGAACTGCTCGCGGGTGCAGGCATAGGTGACGGACATGTCGCGGACGGCCTCGAGGATGCCCACGAGGAGGGTGGCGACGAGAACCTGACCATGGGCGGCCAGGCGGCTCGCCGGCTCGGCGCCCGTGACGACGACCTCGGGGGCGATGCCGTCCAGGCGGGCGAGCGAGACGGGCACGGATGGGTCGGGCGCGCTCAGGCGGTGAGCGACCTCCCGCACCGCGCCGGCCGCTACGAGAGCGGCACCGTCGGGCGTGAGACACGAGACGAGATCGCCGGCCTCGGCGTCCAGGATCCGGAAGCTCCCGGTCACGCCCGTCACGTCCGAGACGCCCGCCGAGGGGTCGCGCCAGGGCTCAGCCAGGCCGGCCCTAGTCTCGCCCGCCATGAGAGACCGGCCCAGATCCTCGCGCCCACCGGCGATCGCCAGGGCGCTGCCGAGCACGGTGCCGAGGAGCGGCCCGGGCACAAGGGCCCGTCCGAGCTCTCGAAAGAGCAGGGCCTGATCGGCGATGGAGCCGCCGGCGCCTCCGTCGGCGGCAGGCACTCCGATGGCGAACCACCCGAGGCGTGCCATCTCCCTCCAGCGGGTTTCGTCGCCGGCTTGGTGACCGGCGGCCGCCGAGCCGCTCGCCGGCCTCCCGGCCGCGAGGAAGCGGGTCGCCGCCGCCACGAGCTCTTGCTGTTCCGGCGTCGGGAGGAGGTTCATCGGGGCAGCCCGAGCACGCGCTCACCGATGATGTTGCGCTGGATGTCCTTCGAGCCGGCGGCGATGGTGGCCTGGAAGCTCCAGAGGTACTCCTCCACCCACGTCCGCCTGCGGGCGGGGGCGTCGGCCACAGCGGCGCCCTCGGGTCCGACGATGTCAACGGCGAGTTTGGCGACCCGCTGTTCCAGCTCCCCGAAGAGCACCCGGATCATGGAGGCCTCCGGGCCCGGTTGGGAATCGGCGGACGCCCGCGTCACGGCCGCCAACGTCATGGCTCGCAGGGCCGCCGCCTCCGCCCGGGCCCGGCCGAGCCGCCGGGCGATCTCCTCGTCGCCGATGGCGGACCGCCGCCCGTCCGGCGCCGGGATCCGCCGGGCCACCTCGATCAACTCGACGACCCTCTGCTCGAGGCTGACCTGCTCGGCCATGAAGGCCGTG
The DNA here is from genome assembly GCA_035623975.1 of Acidimicrobiales bacterium. GTDB lineage: Bacteria > Actinomycetota > Acidimicrobiia > Acidimicrobiales > Bog-793 > JAKACA01. The sequence continues at coordinate 1,160 of DASPSK010000193.1, forward strand.
CCCCGCTCGAACGACAGCGTCGACATGGCGACGGACCACCCATCGTTGAGGTCGCCCACGACATTGGACAGAGGGATGCGCACCTCGTCGTAGAAGACCTCGCAGAATTCGGACGCGCCCACGAGCGTGCGGATCGGGCGAACCTCGATCCCTGGCGACCGCATATCGCAGATGATCCACGTGATGCCCCGGTGACGAGGCGCCTCCGGGTCGGTGCGCACGAGCAGCTCCTGGTAGGTCGCGACGTCGGCGTAGCTCGTCCAGATCTTCTGCCCGCTGACGACGAGGTGGTCACCGTCGACGACGCCGCGCGTGCGCAATCCCGCCAAGTCGGAGCCGGCGGCGGGCTCCGAGAAGCCCTGGCACCACGTCAGCGCACCCCTGAGTATCGGAGGCAGGTGCTCCGCCTTGTGCTGGGCCGAGCCCCGGAGCATGAGAGTCGGGCCGGCGTGTCGCAGGCCGACAAAACACGCCCGCGGCGGCGGGGCCCCTGCCAGGGCATATTCCTCGTACCAGATGAGCTGCTCGGTGAGCGAGAGCCCCAGCCCTCCGTATTCCACGGGCCAGGACACGCCTGCCCAGCCGGCCTCGAACTGCAAAGCCTGCCAGGCGAGCTCGAATTGCTGGGCGGCTCTCGGGTCTTCGGGTGGGCTGTCCCGGGGTACGTGCTCGAGGAGCCAGGTGCGCGCACGCTCACGGAAGTCGCGCTCGGCGGGGGACACGTCCAGGTTCATGGGCGAGACACGTCTATCAGGTATGGTGCCGACGGGCAAAGAGCCGGCGGGCGACGAGCCGGTCGACGAGCCGGTCTGCGATGCGCCGGCCGAGCCGGGCGAACCGGCGGGCGATGCGCCGACACGGGGAGGGCCCTCGAGGCGAGGCGGGGGACGAGAGCAGGCGGGTGACGAGGAGGTTGAGCGTGGGGGAGTACCGGTGGCTCACGTGGGAGGCGCTCGACGAGGGCACGATCATCCGCATCCTCCTCAACCGGCCCGAGACCCGCAACGCCCAGAGCCGAGGGCTGCTCGTCGAGCTCGGAGAGGCGTTCCGCGCAGCCGAGGTGGACGACAACGTGCGTGTCGTCATCCTGGGCGGTGCCGGGAAGATGTTCTCCTCCGGCCACGACATGGGCTCGAAGGAGGCCATGGAGGAGTACAACGGGCCGAACCGGCACCCGAGCGCCCTGGGCGACGGCGCCACGCGCCAGGGCCTGGAACGGCGGATGCTGCCGGAATGGCACTACTTCTTCGAGAACACCCGTCGGTGGCGGGACCTGCGCAAGATCACGATCGCCCAGGTGCACGGCCCCGTCTACGCCGCCGGCCTCATGCTGATGTGGGCGTGCGACCTCATCTGCGCAGCCGATGACGTCACCTTCGCCGATGTCACTGGCGCCCGACTCGGCATGTGCGGTGTCGAGTACTTCGCCCATCCGTGGGAATTCGGCCCTCGCAAGGCAAAGGAGCTGTTGCTGACGGGGGATTCGATCGATGCAGAAGAGGCGTATCGACTCGGCATGG